>NZ_AEAA01000067.1:0-68006 GCF_000179335.1 Peptoniphilus sp. oral taxon 836 str. F0141 | reverse complement strand
AAAATTAAAAATATAAAAATACCTTTGATAGGTCTGCATCAGGTTAAAAACGCTGTGCTTGCATTGGCTTGCGCCATAGATATTTATGAAGATTTACCGATAGAAGATATTAAGAAAAATCTCATATATTTAAAATATCCGGCAAGATTTGAAATTATTAGTAAAAATCCCTTGATAATTTTAGATGCTTGTATAAATAAAAAAAGTCTTGAACCCATAAAAGAATCTTTGAAAGCTTTGAAAATTGAAGATATCACAAGTATTGTAGGTATTCCTGACGATAAGGATTTTTTTGGAGTTGTAAGTGGCGTAAAAGATATATCAAAAAATATTATTCTAACAAAAACATCAAACTCTCATTATGTCTTTACAGATGAGCAAAGGCAAAAACTTTTAGCTAATAAAATTTTTGTTGAAACAAGTCCAGATATAAAAGAAGCACTTAACATGGCAAGAAGATATAAAAGTCCTATTATTATTTTAGGAACAACTTCACTTATAAGTGAAAGTAAAGAATTTTTTCAAACTACAGGATTATTCCAACACTTGTAACATCTTTTGATTTTTTTGACCAAGCTTATTATTTAAGTTTTTGGATGAGCTTGGGACTTTTTCTTTAGCTAAAAATTTTAAGAAAAATTTGTCAGATTAAATGCTTTAGTAAGTATAAGATAAATAATATTTTTCAAATTTTTCTTTTCTTATATAATAATATTAATAATAAAAAAAGAGGTAGAAAATGATTATAAAAAACGCTAGGGTCATTGATCCTTGGCAAAATATTGATAAAATTGCAGATATTCAAATAAAAGATGGCAAGATAAATAAAATTGCAAGTGATTTAACAGATGATAAAGAAATAATTGATGCAAAAAATTTGATTGCTTGTCCAGGACTTGTAGATGTCCATGTGCATTTTAGAGATCCCGGCTTTACTTATAAGGAAGATTTATATTCAGGAACTCAGGCTGCAATAGCTGGAGGATATACTTCAGTAGTTTGTATGGCAAACACAAATCCTGTCATGGATTCTCCCGAAAAAGTGAAAGAATTTTACAAGAGGGCAAAGGAATTGCCAATAAATGTTTATACGGTTTCTGCCCTAACAGAAAATTTTGAAGATAATAAACTTGTAGATATGGAGAAACTTTTACAGGAAGGAGCAGTAGGTTTTACTGATGATGGAATTCCCAACAGAAATTCAAAATTAATTTTGCAAGCCATGAAAGAAGCTAAAAGGCTTAATACTTTAATTTCTTTTCACGAGGAGGACCCAAATTTAATTGAAAATAACGGCATAAATCACGGGGAAGTATCTGAAAAATTTAATATTTATGGCTCTCCTTCTCTTGCTGAATCATCATTTATTGCAAGAGATGTTGAATATGCAATAAATACAGGAGCAAAAATTGATATTCAACATATTTCAACAAAAAGAGGTGTGGATCTTGTTCGTTATGGAAAATCAAGAGGTGCAAATGTATTTGCAGAAGTTACTCCACATCATTTCACCCTGACAGATAAAGCCCTTTTAAAATATAAACAAATGGCAAAGATGAATCCCCCTCTAAGAACTAAAGAAGATAGACAAGCTATATTAGAAGGAATAAAAGATGGAACTTTAGAACTAATTGCAACAGACCATGCCCCCCATTCACAAGAGGAAAAAAATAGAGAACTAACAAAAGCTCCCTCTGGAATAATTGGTCTTGAAACAGCCTTAGGTTTAGGAGTAAGAGAACTGGTTGAAAAAAATATTATAAGTATAAATAAACTTATAGAACTTATGTCAACAAATCCATGCAAAAAATATAATTTACCTGGTGGAACATTAAAAGAAGGTTCACGAGCAGATATTTTAATATTTGATCCCAAAAGAGAGTATAGCATTGAAACTTTCAAGTCAAAATCCTCAAATACACCCTTTAAGGGAGAAAAATTAATAGGAAAAGTAATATATACCATCTCAAAAGGACATATAATTTATATGAATAAAAATTGACAAAAAAGTTACAAAATGGCTAATTTATCGAAAAAACTTGTATAATTGTAGATTATGGTTTATAATTTTTTTATTGTTATAAGGAGGTTCTATGAAACTATACAGATTTATCACAAGAACTTTTATGAACTATACAGCATCAATAAAAAGATTTCCTCTTGCTATGTTGTGCTCACTCTTAGCAGCCTATAATTTAGCAAGAGCATTAAATTTTAGAGATGTAGATCTTGCAAATATCAACAACAATAGATTGGGAGCATTTTTTATAGGTGGAATATTTTTATATTCAGTAATATCCCTATATTTGGAATCTGCTAAGTCAAATGTTAAAAATGCAGAGGATAATAAACAGATAAAATTTATTACAGTCTTAGTTTATATATTGTCAATCCCAATAATGTATGGATTTTATGATATTATATATATAACAAAACAGGGATTTTTCCCCTATGAAAATAAATATATATATTTTGGAATGATAGCTCTATTTGTAGTTTTAGCGTCCTATATTGCTAAAATTTTCTACCATAAAGATTATGTATCTTATGTTGCAAATATTTTTGAGGCTTTTATCATTTCCAACATATATTCAATAGTTTCCTATATAGGTATAAGTGCAATAATTTTTGCAATAAATTCCCTATTTTCTGCAAACTTTCCATCAAATATTTATCTAAAAATATTTTATTTTATTTTCATTCCCTATAATGTCGGCATATTTTTATCAGAGTTTCCTAAAGCAAGCGAATCATTTATAGACTACGATTATTCAAAATCTATTAAAGTTTTATTAGTTTATGTAATTTTGCCCTTAGTGTTAGCATACACTGCAATATTATTTTTATATTTCTTAAAAATAATAATAAATTGGCAATTACCAGATGGAATAATCGTTAATCTTGTATTATGGTTTGCGGTTGTAACGGTATTTTTTCAATTTTTCTTACAAAAAATTAATAAAAAATTTGTAAATACATTTAAAAAATATTATCCCTTTGCTATCATACCCTTGCTTTGTATGATGTTTTTGTCAATAGGCTTAAGAATAAACCAATATGGACTTACAGAAAATAGATATTTTATAGTGGCAACTGGTGTTTGGGTACTGATAAGTGAAATTTACTATATTATTTATAAGAAAAATTCAAATATTACAATTCCATTTATCCTTTCCATAATAATTTTAATTTCAAGCTTAGGACCAATATCCTGCTATAAAATGTCTGAAAAATCTCAAATTGCAAGACTAACAAAAATATTAGAAAAAAATAATATGCTAAAGAGTAATAGCATAGTTAAAAATAAAGATATATCAGAAGATGATAAAGCTCAAATAACAAGTATATTGCTTTATTTAACAAATAATCATATAAAACCTGATATTCCTTATTTAGATGAAGATTTTGAATTTTCAGACCAAAAAATGTTAAACACCTTTGGCTTTAAAAGTCAAGACAAAACAAATTATGAGGACTATTATTATAACTATGACAATCCCTCATCAGTAGATGTGAGTGGCTACTCTAAATTAATTAGAAATGTAGTATACAATAAAGATACAAAAGTTGATAATTTTACTTTTGCCTACAATCCATCAACAATAGAAATTTATTTGACAAGAAAAGATAAAAAAGATTTGTTGAGAGAAATTGATTTAAAAAGCCTTAGAGATAAATTAAAAACTCTAAAGACTGCTAATGGTGTGATAAATCCAGAAGATTTAGCTATAAGCGGTGAAAATGGTGGCGTAAAATATAAGATTATTTTCACAAGCATCAGTTTTTACGGTGAAGACAGCAAATTTGATAGTTATGTAAGTTTTGATTTACTAACAAGTGGGAGTGATGAATAAATGTATTATTTGACATTTGAAAATGATGTATTTATAGATACTGATCTAGACCTTAAGTATTTAAAAAAGCTATTGAAAAAATACCTTGAAAAAACTGACTTCTTCCAAGTAATTGCCTTAGGAGAAGATAAGCTCATAAAAAAATTATTAAGAGATTATGCAGCCTATGATGAAGACGGTGAATATGAAGAAATATTTCAAGGTCCAACAGATGATGACTTTAAAAAAGTTATACTGGATAATTTTTTAAATGAAAAAAATATACCAAACTTCTATAAACTAAGCCTTTATCAAGGGGATAAGTTGAAATTTGAAGTATTAAATTACGGAGAAGAAGTTTCAATATACGGTTTTGACCAAAAACAAGTTGAAGAAGCCTATAAGAAATTAGAAGAAGACTATGGTATTAAAAATATTAACATAGTAGTAGAAAAATAAAACTTAACACAAGTAGTTTTTAGACTATCCCTTGGGGTAGTCTTTTTTAAATAAAAAATTTTCTTTTTGTTAATTTTTTGTTTGTGATATGAAAAAAAGATTTAAAAATTTTATAGTCACCAATATCTGATATAAGAAAAATACCCTTTTTATTCTTTGTTGTAAAAAGGGTACTTTCATAAATTTATTTATTATTAATATAAATTCTTATCGCCATAATCTTTTTTATAATATACCAGTATTTCTTTTGCTTTTTCATAATCTTTTTCTGATACATAAATTGTTTGTTCAAAAGTTGAAAATCCTGATATTAGTCGCAAAAAATCTCCATCATCATCAGTAAGGTAGGGGATTTGTTTTTCATCAAGCATGGAGCATATTTCTTTAAATATCATTTGATCTGTGACAGAAATTAGTTCTTTGTATTTAACATCATCCATAAAAATCTCCTTAAAATTGTTTAATAAAGAAAAAAGACTCCAAAAGGAGCCTTCTTCTATTACATATTCTTTGAATAGTATTCCACTATTAATTGGTCTTCAATTTCTATTGGAATATCTTCTCTATTTGGTAGACTTACTAATTTACCTTTGAAATCTTCATTCTTAGAAAGATAAGGATAAGATACAGGGAAATTTGTATTGAAATTTTCCTTGAAAAGTTCTACCTTCTTGCCCTTACGAGAAAGGGAAATTTCATCAGAAACGTCACATCTGTATGATGGTATATCAACTTTTTTACCATTAACAAGTATATGTCCGTGAAGAACCATTTGTCTTGCTTGTCTTATTGAAGAAGCAAAGCCTAATCTATAACATAAGTTATCTAGTCTTCTTTCTAGGAAAGAAACAAGGTTAGGACCTGTTTGTCCTTTTGCTTTTTGAGCTTCAATGAAAAGATTTTTGAATTGTTTTTCTAAAAGTCCATAGTAAGCTCTAAGTCTTTGTTTTTCCAATAATTGTTTACCGTATTCAGTTAACTTCTTATCACTTCTGGCACTACCTCTTTGAGCTCTTTTCATAGCTTTTGGGTGGCCACATACATTTAGTCCCAATCTTCTAGATAATTTGAATCTGGGTCCCATCATTTTTGCCATTAAATTCAACTCCTATTATATTTTGCCGCGATAATTAAGAGCCATTAGTATTATATTATTAGTTGGAAAAAAAGTAAAGGGTTAATATTGATAAATCTTTGCATTTTCTGCAATTTCTTGAGATTAAATTACTTTTTTTCTTTTCATAATTTCTAAAAATTATTGTATAATAAATTTGCATAAAAAATCAAGTATTATCTAACAATAGTTTTACAAAAATATTTGTAATAGTTATAATAGGTAGAGAAATAATTTAATAGAAAAGGTGATTATATGAGTGGACACTCAAAATGGAATAATATAAAAAATAAAAAAGGTAAGGAAGACGCTAGAAAAGGTAAAGTTTTTACAAAACTTGCCAGACTTATTACTGTTGCAACTAGACAAGGTGGAGCAAATCCAGATTTTAATCCTCAATTAAAAGTTGCAATTGATAAGGCTAAGGCTGAAAATTTACCAAATGATAATATAGAAAGAGCCATAAAAAAAGGTGCGGGTGAAGATGATTCTTCAAACTTTGAAACTATAACTTATGAAGGTTACGGTCCAAGCGGTATTGCTGTTATGGTTAAATGTTTGACTGATAACAGAAACAGAACAGCTCCTGATATTCGTCACATTTTTGATAAAAATGGCGGAAATTTGGGAACTCCCGGATGTGTATCCTTTATGTTCCAAGAAAAAGGAATTATTGGTATTTTAAAATCTGATGATATGGATCTTGATGAATTTATTTTATCTGCCCTTGATTATGGTGCTGAAGATGTTGTTGATAGAGGAGATGCGGTAGAAATTGTAACAGTCCCTGAAAGTTATCACGATGTCAGAAAAAAACTTGAAGAAGATGGATATGAATTTGTAGAAAGTGATATTACTTTTGTGGCTCAAAATTATTCTAAATTATCTGATGAAGATGATATAAAGAAGATGGATAAATTAATAGATGCCCTTGAAGACAACGATGATGTTCAAGATGTCTACACTAATTGGGATCAAGAAGATTAGAAAATGACAAAGAAACTTTTGGCTCTTATGGGAAGTGAGAGGAGACATAGGAGTACAGAAAATTTTCTCGATATCTTTATTGAAGAAAAATTTAAAGATTTTGATGTAAAAAAAATTATTTTAAAAGATTTAAGTTTTTCTAATTGCATCTCTTGTTACGGCTGTGCCAAAGTTCCCAGATGCGTTGTAAAAGATGATATGACTGATATTTATCCTTTGATTGATAATAGTGATGTTGTGATTTTTGCATCACCAATTTATTTTAATTCTGTATCAGCCCTTTCTAAATCTTTTATTGACAGGATGCAACTTTATTGGTCAAGGAAATTTTTGCGTAAGGAAGTTTTACCTAAAAATAAGTTGGGATTTGGTCTTTTTGTCGGGGGTGCTCCTTTAACTGATCAACAGTTTTTGGGTGCAGAATTAGTTTTAAAACATTTTTTTATGGCAATAGGTACAAAAAAATATACTTATCTTGAGCTAAGCGATACAGATAAGAGGGAAGTCCAAAAGACCGAAGAAATTTTAACTTATATAAATAAGCATTTTGAAGATAATTCGCTTTATGAATCTATAAGCTAAATAAATTAAAAGGGGCATATAAATATAGAAAAGATAATAGAACAATTAGGGGGATTTTATGAAACTAAATAAATATATAGACCACACGCTCTTAAAGGCAGATGCTACACAAGAATCTATTAAAGAATTGTGCAGGCAAGCAAAAGAATATGATTTTATGTCTGTGTGCATAAACTCATCAAATATTGAACTTGCAAAAGAAGAACTTAAAGGAACAGATGTAAAAATTTGCACAGTTATAGGATTTCCACTAGGGGCAACTACTACAGAATCAAAGGTTTTTGAAACTACTGATGCCATAGAAAAAGGTGCTGATGAAGTGGATATGGTTCTTAATATTGGAGCTTTAAAATCTAAGAATTTCGATATAGTTTTAAGAGATATAAGTGAAGTTGCTAAGGCAGCTCACAATAAGGGAAAAATTTTGAAAGTTATACTTGAAACTTGTTTGCTCGAAAAAGATGAAATTATAAAGGCTTGCCAACTTTCAAAAGAAGCTGGTGCAGATTTTGTTAAAACTTCAACAGGATTTTCTACTGGAGGGGCAAAAGAAGAAGATGTTGCCTTGATGAGAAAAACTGTAGGAGATCTGATGGGAGTTAAGGCAAGCGGTGGAATAAGAACTTTAGAAAAAGCAAGGCTTATGATTGAAAACGGAGCAACAAGGCTTGGAGTTTCTGCTGGAGTTCAAATTATGGAGGAATTAGAAAGTGAAAATTAATCCAGTCGCCTTTAAGCTTTTTGGATTAGAGGTGAGATGGTATGGCATTTTAATTGCCATTGGTGCTTTTCTTGCCATAAATGTAGCAGAAAAAATGGGCAAAAGATATAATTACAAAGATGGACTTTATAACTTATTTTCATCAGATTTAGGGATTTTTGTAATTTTATTAGGAGTAATCGGTGCAAGATTATATTATGTAATTTTTCAGTGGGATTATTACAGGGAGAATCCGGGAGAAATTTTAGCTATAAGAAATGGCGGTTTGGCAATTTATGGTGGTATACTTGCAGGTCTTCTTGCAACCTATATTTTTTCTAGAATAAAAAAGATTAAATTTATGACCATTTTAGATTGCTTGGCACCGGCAGTTCCCTTGGCGCAAGCTATAGGCAGATGGGGAAATTTTATCAATGGTGAAGCTCATGGCGGACCAACAGACTTACCCTGGGGAATAATGGTTGATGGCATTAAGGTTCATCCAACTTTTTTATACGAATCTGTGCTAGATTTTTTTATCTTCATACTATTATATTTTTTTGTAAGTAAAAGGCAAAAATTTGAAGGGCAACTTTTTACCCTTTATTTGATAATTTATGGTTGTGGAAGATTTTTTATTGAAGCAATGAGGACAGATTCCTTATATTTTGGTCCTTTTAGAGTTTCTCAACTTCTAAGCCTTATACTTGTAGTTATTGGTTTGATAATATATTTTTATAATATTTTGAGCTTAAAAAATAAGACAGTCTGATTAGAATGGCTGGTCTTTATAAAAATAAATTGATTTTTTAATGTATATGTGCTAAAATTTTATTCATTAACGGGATGTAGCGCAGCCCGGTAGCGCACATGTATGGGGTGCATGGGGTCGAAGGTTCAAATCCTTTCATCCCGACCAAAGGACTGGTTTTGACCGGTCCATTTTTTTATGTTAATCTTTATTTAGGGGGTAGCTATGAATAAGATCAATTACAATTTAGAAATGGAAAAAATAATAAATAAAATTGATTTACAAAATAAGCCGACTCTACTTTTGCATTCTTGTTGCGGACCATGTTCTTCAGCCGTAATTGAAAGGCTTTATCCTTATTTTAAGCTTCAAGTCTTATATTATAATCCAAATATTGACACCTATGAGGAATATATGAAAAGAGCTAAGGAGCAAATGAGATTTATAAAAGAATTTGGCATAGCTGACCAAGTAAAAGTTCAAGTCCTTGAATATGATAAGGATGCTTTTTTAAAAGCAGTTCAAGGATATGAGCATGGTGGTGAAGGCTCTAGCAGATGCCTCAAATGTTTTAATTTAAGGCTTTCTAAAACTGCACAGCTTGCCAAAGAAGGAGATTTTGATTATTTTACCACAACTCTTAGCATATCTCCGTGGAAAGATTCTCAAGTTTTAAATAAGTTAGGAAATTATTTGGGAAATATTTATGGAGTTACTTATCTTTATTCAGATTTTAAAAAGAAAAATGGTTTTAAACGCTCCGTTGAGCTTTCCAATAAATTTAATATGTATAGGCAATGCTATTGTGGCTGCCAATTTAGTCAAGAGGAAACTTTAAACTGTGAAGAGAAAATTAATTAGCATATTTTTGATATTTTTATTAGTATTTACTTCATGTCAAAATTCAACGAATTTAAGTAAAGAAAATAAAACTAAAAAAACTAAACAAGAAACTATAAAAGAAGATAAAAAGACATATGTTGAAATTCTAGCTATGGGTGATATGATTTTTCACAAACCCTTGGTGAGTAATGCAAGAGTTGGTGATTCTTATGATTTTTCAATATATTTTAAAAATATTGAAGATGACATAAAAAGTGCCGATATTTCCTTAGCAAATTTCGAAGGAACTATAAATAAAAATAAGGCTCTAAGTGGTTTTCCTCGCTTTAATTTTCCTATTCAAACAGTCACAGGTTTAAAAAGTGTAGGTTTTGATGTATTAACTACTGCAAATAATCACTGCCTTGACACTGGAGTTGATGGGATTTTTCAAACTATTAATGCAATTAATGATGGGCAAATGATTAATGTAGGTACATATTTGGATGAAAATCATCCACCAAAAATAATAGAAAAAAATAATATAAAAATTGGTTTTTTAGCCTATACTGATCTATTAAATGGAATGGACTCCCTTGTTAGGGGCAAGGAATATTTGATAGATACCTTTGCGACAAATGATGTAAAAAAAGATATAGAAGCTTTAAAAAATCAGGTAGATTTTATTGTTGTTATCCCTCATTGGGGTAACGAATATCAATACAGTCCTTCTTTAAGACAAGTTGAGCTTAAAGACTTACTTTTTTCATCAGGAGCAGATGCCATTTTAGGATCCCATCCTCATGTTGTTCAAAAATTCCAAGATTTCAGTATTGATGGAAAGAGAAAATTTTTAGCTTATTCAATGGGAAACGCCCTTTCAAATCAAAGGCAAAGATATTTAGGGAAAAAAGGTGTCGAGTCAGGTCTTATGATAAAGCTTAAATTAGAAAAAAATCTGACCCAAAACACCACAAGGCTAATTTCAAGTCAAGTTATTCCAACTTATGTAATGGATATAAATGTTGATGGCAAAAGGACTTGCCAAATTTTTAAATACGCAGATATTCTTCCAGGTGGAAAATTTTCTGATAAGATTAATGGCACAGAAATTGATAGTATTAATGAAAAGTATAATTTTGTAAAAAATATTTTAGAGGATAAGAGATAATAATGCAAAGAGATAAAGTTCCTGGAACAAATTATATAATAGTTCAAGACGAAAATAATTTTAAATATACAAGTGACTCCCTTATTCTCTCTTCCTTTGTCAAGATGGGACAAAGAGCATTAGATTTAGGATGTGGTAATGGTATTATATCCTTAAGGATAGTCGATAGATTTAAAGAGCTTTATGCTATTGATTACAATAATGAGTCTTTGGAACTTTTTAAAATTGCATTAAAAGAAAATTATTTGGAGGACAAAATAAGACTTATACAGGATGATATTTTAAATTTAGGGAATTATTTTCCTAATAATTACTTTGACCAAATCTTATTTAACCCTCCTTATTTTAACTGTTTTGAACCTAAAAGTAATATGGAAAAAGCAAGGCATTCAACGGATATAAGAAATTTTATTGAGATAGTTTCAAAACTTTTAAAGGCAAGGGGAGATTTTACAATAATATTTCCTTCTAACAGGATAAGTGAACTGATTTATTATTTAAACCTTTACAAGTTAAAGGTTAAAGATATGATTGCAGTAAAACCTAATTTAGAAAAGCCGGCACTTCATTTTATTTTGAGATGCCGAAAAGATGCCAAGTTTGGCAATTTTTATAGGGAATTTATAGTTCACGAATCTGACTATTACAGCGAACAAATGCTTAAGGTTTATAATAACGAGGTGCTTTTATGATATATTTTTGCCCAACACCCATTGGCAATTTAGGAGATATCACTCTAAGAACTCTTGAAGTTTTAAGAAGTGTCGATATAATTTATGCTGAAGATACAAGAGTTACTATTAAACTTCTCAATCACTATGACATAAATAAAAAACTAAAGACCTACCATAAATTTAATGAAGCAAAAGCAAGTCTTGAAATTATAGAATCCTTAGAAAATGGACTTGATATTGGTCTTGTGACAGATGCAGGAATGCCGGGAATTTCTGATCCAGGGCATGTCTTAATAAAAAAATTAATTGAAAAAAATTTGGACTTTAGAGTTTTACCGGGACCTAACGCAGCCCTGAGCGCTCTTGTTATTTCAGGACTTGCTAACGATAACTTTTATTTTTACGGTTTCACCAATCCTAAGTCCTCATCTAGAAAAAAAGAATTTGAAAATTTGAAAAATATAAGGGCTACCTTAATTTTTTATGAATCTCCCCACAGAATCATTGAGTTTTTGAAGGATATGAGAGAAATTTTAGGTAACAGAGAAATTTCTGTTTCCAGGGAGCTTACAAAAATTTATGAAGAAACTCTTCGTGGTAAGGTTGAAGATATATTAAATTCAAATTTAACTTTAAAGGGTGAGTTTGTCATTGTCGTTGAGGGCAATACCCAAAAAGAAGAAATGCCTGATATTAAAGAACTATTAATTGAAAGAATAAATAATGGGCAAAAGAAGTCCCAAGCAGTAAAAGAGATAGCACAAGAGTATAATATATCAAAAAATGTGGTTTACAAGGAGAGTTTGAATATAGATGCTTGATTTTAACCAGTTTGAAGAAAAAATAAAAACAATAAATTCAAATCTTAGAAATAAATACAAGAAATATTTTTCCATATCTAACGAAGAATTTCTTAAATCTTTAGAAGAAAATGTTGGAGAAATTGAAAATTTTGAAAAATTAAGTCAAAAAGAGCTGGAAAAAATTGATGATTTAGTGGGAGTTGACGGTTCTGTAAATAGGTGTGGAGGAGCCTATCCTCACTATATAGAAATGTTTCAAGGTCTAGCCAAATCTACAAAATATGAAGAGGTTTATGTTTCAGATATATATACTCCAACCCTAAACGATAGCTTTGAAATTGAAGAAAAAAGAGAAAAACTTCTTGCAACAATAGAAATTGAGTCTGCTCTTGAATATATAAAAAAAAGAAAACCACAAGTGCTTATGATGGATGGGGGATTTATCAGATATAAAATTAATTGCCCCGAGCATTTTAAAGACTTAAGAGAAATTTGCCAAAAACAAAATATAATTCTTTTTGGAGTAATAAAAGATATAAAAACTGGAATTTTAGCAAGAGCTTTGAGCCTTGATAGGTCTATTTATGATAGAGAACTTCTCTTTAACAGGTTCAAAATTGGTCAGGCACTCCTAATTAAGAACGAAGTCAATAAAAAATATATAGAAAAGGGATTGGGCGAAGGATTTTCTTCTGCATTTATAAGAACTTCAAACTTTCCAGGAGTTGTTGGAATTGATATCTTAGATGTTCAAGAAAATTATTTAAGATTTGTTTCAAGACTTGTTTACAGTCTAACTCCAGTAAATAGCAGGGGTATTCCCTTGTGGCTTGATATTGTGGATAAAGACGTTAGAATAACTGATGAATTAATAAAGGCTAGTTTAGAATCTTATCTAGATAGAGATTTGTATGAAAGATTTTTTGTTTCAGAAAGAGATAAAAGGACACTTTAGGGGGATTTATGAAAGTATTAGGAATTACAACTACTCAAGAAGTATATATAGGTTCAAAGGAAAAAAATTTTAGAAATAATGAATTTTTAGTAGTGCAAGATCCAGTCCAAGGCTCTCTAATAGGAGAAATTGTTGAGGCAAAAACCTATAACAGATTTATTCCTCTTGACATGGGAGGAGATTTTGTCGATGCTGGAGTTTTATCTTCTCTTAAGTCAATGGGTTATGACATCAACAATGAAACAGTTTATGTAGGAAAGCTAAGATTTTTTGAAGAAGTTTTATACGCACCTATAACAGGCTCTGATGTAAGAATCCCAACTTTTGAAGAAATAAAAAATATACTTTTAAACATTCATACTAAAGATGCAATGGTTCTCGGAGTAATAAAAAATACTGATGACTTAACAAAAGATATGGATGAGGAATATAGGGATTTATTATTCACCTATGATAAGGATGAATTTGTAAAGCAAAAAGATATTCCGTATTTATTTAATTATAGAGCCATGCACCAATATCCTCATATAGGAATTTTTGGTGGTTCAGGTTCTGGTAAATCTTTCGGACTAAGGGTAATTTTAGAGGAAATTATGGAAAAAAAGATTCCTACTATAGTTTTGGATCCTCACTTTGAAATGGATTTTTCTACAAACTCTGAAATTTCTACAAAAGATTTTAATGATAAATTTAAATGTCTGCAAATTGGTCTTGATGTAGGTATAAAATTTCAAGATTTAAATAAGGGTGATTTAAAAAATCTTTTAAATTCTGTTTCACCCCTTACAGACTCAATGAATAATGTAATTGATGTAATATTAAATAAAGGAGCAAGCTATTATTCCTTTAAAGATAAGCTGGAGATGCTAATAGAAGCTGAAGAGCTTGGAGGATTAAATAAAATTAATGGCAAAATAGGAGCCGCAACAGATCTAACAGAGATTCAAAGGCTTGAAATGCTTAGAGATAATTATGAAAAATATGGAAATTTAACAAATCCAGCCTCAACAAGAGGAGTTTTATGGAGATTAAATTCTCTCTATGGTCAAGGCATTTTTTCCTACAATATAGATATAATTTTTGAACTTATAAAAAATGGTAAGTTAGTTGTCCTACAAGGTTCAACAAAAATTATAAATGTATTTTCAACATATCTTTTAGCAAAATTATATTATATGAGAAAGGAATATAGGGATGAAATTTATAGGGAAAATACTGATGCAAAATTTTTCCCACCCTTTGTCATAGTAACAGACGAAGCTCATAACTTTGCTCCAAAAGGTTATGAAAGTGCATCGAAATCTATATTAAGAGAAATTTCTCAAGAGGGTAGAAAATATGGGGTATTTTTAATCTTAGCCACTCAAAGACCGACCCTTCTTGATGAAACAATAACAGCTCAATTAAACACAAAAATGATTTTTAGAACTGTAAGGGCATCTGATATAGATACAATAAAAGAAGAAACTGACTTAAGAATTGAAGAATCAAAAAGATTACCTTATCTTCAAACGGGAGATGTTTTTATATCATCATCCGAAAGAGGACGCTCATCTTTTGTTCGTGTAAGGGCAGCTTACACAAAAAGTCCTCACACCTTAAATCCCTTTGATGAATTGAGTCAAAATAAAGTAGACAATTTGAATGAATTTTATAAAGTCATTGAAGACAAACTTCCTTTTTCTACAGTTTCAATTTTAAATATATTAGAAGAAGTAAATAAAGAGTCGGATACAACTTATTCTTATGATGATTTTTTAAATAATCTCAAAGACTTGTGTCAAAATAATATAATAACTAAAACAGATAATTTTATGAGTGAAAGATATGAAAAAATTGAGGAGGAATAATGTATTCTCGTGTTAAAACTTGTACTCTTTTTGGATTAAATGGTTATGAAGTTGATGTAGAAACAGACCTTTCAAGGTCATTACCAAAGGTAAGCCTTGTAGGTCTTCCAGATACTGCCATAAAAGAATCTATAGAAAGAGTTAAATCAGCCATAAATAATTCAGCTTATGATTTTCCCAATAAAAAAATTACCATAAATCTTGCACCAGCAAACCTTAGAAAAGATGGATCACAAATTGATTTAGCCATAGCTGTGGGAATTTTATTATCAGATGGACTTATAGAAAAATCGCCTGATGATTTTGTTTTTTTGGGAGAACTAGCCCTTGATGGAAAAATATATCCAATATCAGGAGCCTTGCCCATGATAATATCCATGAGAGAAAAAGGCTTTAGAAAATTCATTGTGCCTTATGATAACAGAAGAGAGGCAGCCCTTGTAAGAGATGTTGAAATTTATCCAGTAAAAAATTTAAAAGATGTAGTTGAATTTTTAAGGGGAAATATAAGCCTTGAAAGAGCAGTCGGACAAATTTCAAATACCAAGGTAGAATATGACAATGATTTTTCAGATATAAAAGGTCAAGAAAATTTAAAAAGATTACTGACAATTGCTGCAGCATCAAAGGCAAACTGTCTATTCATCGGCTCACCAGGAAGTGGAAAAACCATGGCAGCAAAAAGATTTCCAACAATATTGCCACAGCTTGATTTTGAAGAAGCAATAGAAGTAACAAAAATATATTCAGTAGCTGGACTATTAAAAGAAAATGCTCTAATTTCCACACCACCCTTTAGAAGTCCACATCATACCGCATCAGCAGTAGCCTTAATAGGTGGAGGTACATATCCAAGACCTGGAGAAATTTCTTTAGCCCACAAGGGAGTATTATTTTTAGATGAATTACCAGAATTTTCAAAAAATGTCTTGGAAGTTTTAAGGCAACCCATGGAAGCAAAAATAATAAATATTGCAAGAGCCAATGGAACTGTAACATTTCCTTCAGATTTTCAATTAATAGTAGCTATGAACCCATGTCCCTGTGGTTATAGTCATTCTAAAAAGCATGAGTGTACTTGTAGTGCATATCAAATTCAAAGATACTTATCAAAAATTTCCCATCCTCTTTTAGATAGGATTGATCTTCACATGGAGGTGTCAGAAGTTGATTATAAGGAAATATCTACAGAAAAAATTCCACTTTCTTCTGAACAGATGAGAGATCAAGTCCAAAATGCGAGAGATATACAAAAAGAAAGGTTCAAGGATAAGGCTTACAGTTTTAATTCACAAATTCCTGATAAAGATTTAAAAAAATATTGCAAGCTTGATGAGCAATCCAAAAAATTAATGGAAATTGCCTTTAATAAATATAATATGTCTGCAAGAACTTATAATAAAATTTTAAAAATATCAAGAACCATAGCTGATATGGATAATTCAGCTCAAATAAAGGAAGACCATCTTTTAGAAAGTATCCAATATAGATCTATTGATTCAAAATTTTGGGGTAACTGATGGATAGAAATGCGATAATATTTTTAAGCTCCATAGGTCTTTCTTCATCAAATATAATTAAAATTTTAGATTTTTCAATTGAGAAGGATTTAGCTTTGAATGAATTTCTTAATTTAGAAGAAAACCAGTATAAGCCTCTTTTGAAAAAAGTAACTTTTGATAAAATTAAGAAATTTTATTGTAAATATGAGGAAATACTAGAAAATACATTAAATAAATCTCAGAAATTGCAGGTAAAAATATCAACAATTTTAGATGAAAATTATCCATCTTCTTTGAGAAGAATTGAAGACCCACCAGCTATTCTCTATATAAGGGGTAAAGATATAAAATTAGAAAATAATATAGCAATAGTGGGGGCAAGAAAGCACACTTCCTATGGGATTTATGCAGTAAATAAATTTGTAGACGAATTGTCCTCTTATAATTTTACCATTGTTTCAGGCATGGCATATGGAATAGATGCCCTATCCCACAAAAGAGCCTTAGAAAAAAATATGAAGGCAATAGCAGTATTAGGTAATGGCATCGACATAATTTATCCAAAGGCAAACACAAATTTATATATGAATTTATTAGACAAGGCTACAATAGTTTCAGAATATCCCTTCGGAATGAAAGCAACGAAATTTACATTTCCACAGAGAAATAGAATAATATCAGGATTAAGTGAGGGTGTAATAGTAGTGGAAGCTAAAGAAAAAAGTGGCTCACTAATAACAGCAAGACTTGCCGCAGAACAAGGAAAAGAAGTTTTTGCCATACCGGGAAATATTAATTCAATTTATTCAAAGGGTACAAATCTTCTGATTAGAGATGGAGCAACACCTCTTTTACAAATCGAGGATATTTTACCATTTTATCCATCAATTATAAAAAAAGAAGAGGAAAAACATATAATAAAGAATTTATCAGAAGATGAAAATTTGATTTTAAATTTAATGGAAGATGGAAGTATTACCATAGAAGAAATTTGCAATAAATCAAATTTTGATGTAATTTATATAAATAGTTTGTTAACAAAATTAGAATTAAAATCAGCGATAGAAAAAATTTCTTTGACAGAATATAGAATTATTTAAAGGAGTTGAAATTTTGGCAAAAAACTTAGTTATTGTGGAATCTCCTACTAAGGCAAAGACAATCAAAAAAATGCTTGGCTCTAATTATAAGGTCATGGCATCCGTTGGTCATGTAAGAGATTTGCCAAAAAGTAAGATTGGTATTGATATAGATAAAGACTTTGAACCCCAATATATAAATATTAGGGGTAAGGGAGAAATAATTAAAGAATTAAAAAGTGAAGCAAAAAAAGCAACAAATGTCCTTTTGGCAACTGACCCTGATAGGGAAGGAGAAGCTATCTCTTGGCATTTGGCGCATATTTTAGGAATGGATGAAGATGATGAAAATAGGGTAACTTTCAATGAAATTACAAAAGATACAGTAAAATCATCTATAAAAAAACCAAGAAAAATTGACATGGCTCTTGTTGATGCTCAGCAAGCTAGACGAGAACTTGACAGGCTTGCCGGCTATAAAATTTCACCTTTACTTTGGAAGAAAGTTAAAGCTGGACTTTCAGCAGGTCGTGTTCAGTCAGCAGTTTTAAAAATTATCTGCGATAGGGAAGAAGAGATAAATAATTTCATAAGCGAGGAATATTGGACCTTAGATGCAGATTTAAGATTCAATAGAAAAAAAGTCCTGGCAAATTATCAAGGAACTTATAAAAATAATAAACTTGAAAAGGCTGACTTAAAAACTGAAGCCGATGTTGATAAGATTATAAAAAATATAGACAAAGAAAATTTCACAGTTAAAGATGTAAAAGAAGGCAAGAGATCAAGAAATCCAGCAGGCCCCTTTACAACATCAACCATGCAACAAGAAGCATCAAGAAAGATAAATTTTACAATTAGAAAAACTATGCAAGTTGCCCAATCACTTTATGAAGGTGTAAAACTGCCGGAAGAGGGTCTTGTAGGTTTGATAACTTATATGAGAACCGACTCCACAAGAATTTCTGACCAAGCCGTAAATATGACCCTAGATTTTATAGAAGAAAATTATGGCAAGGATTATGTTGGTAGGGCTAGAAAAGCTAAGAAAAAATCTGAAAATGTGCAAGATGCTCACGAATGTATAAGACCAACAGATGTGAGAAAGACCCCATATTTAATCAAGGATTCTCTAAATAAAGACCAGTTTAAATTATATGAACTTATTTGGAAGAGATTTGTAGCATCACTTATGAAACAAGCTAGCTTTGCAACAAACAACATAGAAATAATTTCAAATAATGAATCCTTCAAATTGACAGGTTCAATATTAAAATTCGACGGATTTTTAAAAGTCTATGCCTATGACAATAAAAAAGATGAAGTTATTCCACAGATGAAAGTAGGGGATAAGTTAAAGTTAAAAGAACTTATTAAAGACCAACACTTTACCCAAGCTCCTCCAAGATATAACGAAGCATCATTAATAAAAACTTTAGAAGACTTAGGAATCGGCAGACCTTCAACATATTCACCGACAATTTCAACCCTTCAAACAAGATACTATGTTGTAAATGAAGATAAAAAATTAATTCCTACAGAACTTGGTCTGACAGTAAATAAAATTTTGTGCGAAAATTTCGAAGATCTAGTTAATAAGGAATTTACAGCAAAAATGGAATCAGACTTAGATAAGGTTGCAAATGGCAATCTTAATTGGAAAGAATTAGTTAGAGTTTTTTATGATAAATTAAAAATAGCTTTAGATAAGGCATACGAAAATATAGAAAAAGTTCAAATTTCTGATCCCGTAACAGATGTCATATGTGAAAAATGTGGCAGACATATGGTGGTAAAGATGGGCAGATTTGGAAAATTTTTGGCTTGTCCAGGTTTTCCTGAATGTAGAAATGCAAAACCCTATGTAGAAAAAATTGGCGTCAAATGTCCTAAATGTAAGGATGGAGATATAGCCATAAAAATGTCTAAAAAGGGAAGAAAATTTTTCGGATGCACAAATTATCCAAAGTGTGATTTTGTGTCATGGAATAAACCAGTTGATGAATTTTGCCCCAAGTGTGGCACTATTTTAGTGGAAGTAGCAAATAGAAAAGGCAAAACTATAAGATGTTCAAATGCCACTTGCTCCTATGTTAAAAATGAGTCCAAAGATGAATAAAGTTAGCCAAGCTTTATTAGAAATTTTAAATGAGAAATACTGCCGTAAAAATTTTATAGTACCAATCTATGAGGACAAAAAGAAAATTATTCTATATTCTGCAAATGATGACGAACTTCTAAATTACAATATAAAAGAGCTTACAGAAAAGGATATAGAATTTATAAAAAAGTCTAAAGATATAATTATTAAGGAAATAGAAAGCTTATTTGAAAAAAAGCTAGATGATAAAATTCTAGATCAGATAAAAAACTTATATAGTGAAGATATAGGTATTGATGACTTAGAAGATGAGTCTAAAGAATCACCAGTGGCTAAAGTTTTAAATTATATTTTAAATTTTTCAATAGAAAAAGATGCTTCTGATATTCATATAGAAAATCTTGAAGACTCAGTACTTGTCAGAGTTAGAATAGATGGAAGTCTGCATGAGCTTTCTAAATTTCCAAAAAATCTTTATCCCTATTTAATAACTAGAATAAAAGTTATGGCAAAACTTGATATTGCAGAAAAAAGACTGCCACAAGATGGCAGATTTTCATTTAATTTTAGGGGCAGAAATATTGATATAAGAGTTGCAACAAGTCCCACAGCCTACGGCGAAAAAATTGTTTTTAGAATTCTTGATGTGGGAAGGGTGGATTACAGCCCAGAGGGAATAGGTCTTAGTGGAGAAAATTTAAAAAATATTTTGAAAGTCATAAGTCAACCACAAGGTCTAGTTCTTATAAGTGGTCCAACATCTTCAGGAAAAACTTCAACCCTATATACAATTTTAAAATATATTCAAAATTCACAAATAAATATAATGACTATAGAAGACCCCATTGAATATAAAATTGCTGGAATAAATCAGATAGAAGTAAATGAAAATACAGGGCTAAGCTTTGAGAGAGGTTTAAAATCAATTCTTAGAATGGATCCCGATAAAATTATGATAGGGGAGATAAGAAATAAAGAAACAGCCCATATTGCAATTTCTGCATCAATTTCAGGCCATACAGTTTTTTCAACAATACATACAGAAAATTCACCAGCAGTTGTAGGTAGACTAATTGATATGGGTATAGAACCCTATCTTGTTTCAGCAGGTTTAATAGGAGTTATATCCCAAAGACTAATAAGAAAACTCTGCCCCCATTGTAAGGAAAAAGAAATATCTAATAATCCTTTTTTTAAAGGCAAGGAAATTTATAAAAAAAGGGGCTGTCCCAAGTGTAATGGAGGATACAAGGGTAGAATTGCAGTATTTGAAATAATGATAGTAGATGAAACTTTAAAAGAAATGATAAGCGAGAAAAAATCCATAGTAAAAATAAAAAATTATGCAATAAGCCAAGGAATGAAAACTTTAGCTTCAGAAATTTTATCACTGGTAGAAAATGGTCAAACATCTATGGAAGAATATTATAGAAATATAAATACAATAGGTGAGATATGAATTTTACCTATAAAGTCCTTCATGGGAAAGAAATAAAAAAAGGTAAGATAAGTGCAAAAAATTACCAAGAAGCCTTAACAAACTTAAAAAGTCAAGGTTATAGACCCATAAGCCTTGAAGAGGATATAGAAAAAAATAAAGGCATAAGCCTAAATATAAAATTTAAAAACAGAGATTATTATTTTTTATTTACTCAACTAGCTCTAATCTTAAAATCGGGTATAGTCTTAGAAGAAGCTTTAAAGATTGTAGCCGATAATTTTAATGAGAAAAAAAGAAATATACTCTTAAAAATTTCACAAGACTTGCACAGTGGTATATCTTTAAGTCAGGCTATGGCTCAATCCAAAAAATTTACAGATTTTATAGTAAGTCTAGTGGATGTAGGAGAGAACTCATCAAACTTAGAACAAGTCTTTAGAAAATTGGCATCCTTCTACAAAAGAGAGGAAAAATTGAGAAAAAATATTTATTCCACTCTGACATATCCAATAATATTAATTATAGTTTCAGCCCTAGTTGTGAATTTTTTGATGTTAAATGTAATTCCAACATTTGCAGATATTTATGACCAAGCAGGAGAGAGTTTACCCTTGATGACAAGACTCCTAATAGGATTTTCAAAAATATTGAGGGAAAATTTTATTATAATAAGTTTTATATTTTTAGCTATCTCTTTTTTCTTTATAATATATCTAAAGAAAAATCCCAAGATAAAAGATAAAATATTATTAAAATCAGCCTACTATAAAAGAATTTATACACTGAGATTTTCTTTTACAATTTATACAATCTTATCAGCAGGCCTCACAATAGATGAAGCAACACAAACCCTTTGTAAAATGGAGGCAAATATACTTATAAAAAAAGAATTAGGAAAAGTATCTGTAAATTTAAAAAAAGGTAGAGCTTACTGGCAAAGTCTTAGAGATATGAATATATTTCCCAAAATATTTATATCCATGGTAAGAGTAGGAGAGGAAACTTCAAGTTTTAAGGAAATATTTAAAAATTTTATCGACTATTACGAAGAAGAAACAGAAAATTATAATAAGAGATTTTTAGAACTTCTAGGTCCAATACTCATAATAATTTTATCAATAATAATAGGTTTTATAGTTTTATCAATTGCCCTACCAATATTTAATATGGTAAATGCAATTTAGATATCTGTATTTACATATAATAAAATATATGATTTAGTTTTATTATATGTAAAGAAAATCACAAGTATAAAAGACTCTTTGTAAAATCTTATATCTAGCCTTATAATTAAAAATAAATAAAAGATAGCATAAAAAAACCTGTAAGAGAATATCTTACAGGTTTAATATTGGTGCCCAAAGCCGGAATCGAACCAGCGACACGAGGATTTTCAGTCCTCTGCTCTACCGACTGAGCTATCTGGGCAAAACAGTTGTCAATATTAAATTGGCAACTTATAATGGTGGGCCTTCGGGGACTTGAACCCAGGACCTACCGGTTATGAGCCGGGCGCTCTAACCAACTGAGCTAAAGGCCCTCACCATTGGCGGAGAAAGAGGGATTTGAACCCTCGCGCCCCTATCGGGACCTACTCCCTTAGCAGGGGAGCCTCTTCAGCCTCTTGAGTATTTCTCCAAGAAAGTATATTCAAGTTGGCTACCTTTAATATTTTACAAGACCAATCTTAATATGTCAACAAATTTTTACAAAAAATTTATATAATTTTGTAAATGTTTCTTAAAGTATTATACTAAATTAAAAAATTTTTTTCAAGAATTAAATTTACAAAATCTATACTTAATTAGTCCTTAAAGCCTTGACAATTATTTATACTTAGTGTTAATATCTATATATAAATTAATACATTAGTTTTTCGGGGCGAGGTGCAATTCCTCACCGGCGGTAAAGTCCGCGAGCTTTTTGGCTGAATTGGTGAAATTCCAATACCGACAGTATAGTCTGGATGAGAGAAAAATTATGCGTTTTGCGTGCGAATTTTTAAGCCCCTTGTGGGCTTATTTTTTTTATATAAGGAGAAATTATGTTAGAATTTGTGGATTATAGGTCTTATATGTCCTTGGCTATGGAGCTTGCCGAAAAGGGCAAGGGCTTTACACTTACTAATCCTATGGTAGGGTGTGTAATTGTTAATGATGATAGAATTATCGGACGAGGCTACCATAAAAAGTTTGGTGATCTTCACGCCGAAACTATGGCAATAGAAGATGCCAAAAAAAATGGCGAGTCCCTTGAAGGTTCTACTTTATACGTAAATTTAGAACCATGTTGCCACTATGGCAAACAGCCACCTTGCACCAAGGCAATTATTGAAAATAAAATAAAAAAAGTTGTAATCGCTAATGTTGACCCCAATAAAAAAGTTTCAGGCAAGGGCATAAAAACTTTAGAGGATGCTGGAATAGAAGTTGTTGAAGGGATTATGGAAGAGGAAGGCTTAAAATTAAATGAAGAATTTTTCCACTTCATTAAAACCCAAAGACCTTTTGTTACTATGAAATCTGCCATGACACTAGACGGCAAAATTGCATCAGTTACAGGGGATAGCAAATGGATTTCTTCTCAGATTTCAAGAGATTATGTTCACAAGCTTAGGGCAGAAAATAATGCAATAATGGTAGGTATTGGAACTGTTCTTAAAGATGACCCTTCCCTTAATGTGAGAATTTATGGTAACTATAAAAACCCCACAAAAATTCTTGTGGATTCAAAACTTAGAATTCCTCTTGATGCTAAACTTTTATCATCATCTGATGCTCCAACAATAATTGCTTGTACAGAAGGCTATGACACAGAAAAGTATAACAAGTTAAAAGAAATGGCAAATGTTCATATTCTTGTTTGCAAGAAAAAAGATGGACGTGTAGATTTGTTAGATTTATTTTCTAAGTTAAAAGATTTCGACATATGCTCTGTTCTCTTAGAGGGAGGAGGAAATCTAAACTATTCTATGTTAAGGGAAAATTTAGTTGATAGACTAATATTTTTTATAGGTCCAAAAATTATTGGCGGAAGTGGTCTTAGTCCCGTTGCAGGAGAGGGCATTACTCTTATGAAGGATGCAATAAAAATAAAAGATTTTCAAGTCGAAAAGATGGGACAGGATATTTTAATTAATGCCTATGTAGATAAGGAGGAATAATATTTTTACAGGAATTATAGAAGAAGTTGGAAAAGTTAATTCAATTTCAAAGGAAAAAAATCTTTATAAAATAAATGTATCAGCTTCACTTGTCCTTAAGGGTACAAAATTAGGAGATTCCATAGCAACAAATGGAGTTTGCCTAACTGTTACTGATCTTTCTAATGATTATTTTGTAGCTGATATCATGAAAGAATCCTTAAATAAAACAACTTTTAAAGATATAAAAAAAGGAGATGCTGTAAATCTTGAAAGAGCATTATCCTTAGACAAAAGGCTTGACGGTCATATAGTTCAAGGTCACGTTGATAGCCTTGGAAAAATTATTGAAATAAAAAATATTGATAATTTTGTAGAATATAAAATCAGTATAAACGAGGATTCTTTGAAAGAAGTTGTCTATAAAGGATCAATTGCAATTGATGGCATAAGCCTAACAGTTTCTCAAGTTACTGATACTTATTTTAAAGTTTCAATAATACCCACAACCATTAATAACACAAATTTAAAATCAAAAAAAGTGGGCGACTTGGTAAATGTTGAAACTGATATTATTGGCAAATATATTTTTAAATATTTAAATAAAAGTGAAGATAAAGAAAAGATAGATATGAATTTTCTAAAAGAAAATGGATTTTATTAGGAGGTTAAAATGCAAATAAATTCTATTGAAGAAGTTACCGAAGCCCTAAAAAATGGGGAAATAGTAATAGTTACTGATAATCCCAACAGGGAAAATGAAGGAGATATGATTTGTGCAGCCGAGTTTGCTAGTGGTGAAAATATAAATACCATGGCAAGTCTTGCCAAGGGTTTAATTTGTATGCCTATGTCAGATGAAATCGCAAGAAGGCTTGACTTAAAACAGATGGTAACAGAAAATACCGACAACCACTCAACAGCCTTCACAGTTTCTATAGACCATGTTGATACAACAACAGGTATTTCAGCTTATGAAAGATCTATAACTGCAAAAAAAGTTATTGATGAAAATTCTAGTGCCGAAGATTTTAGAAGACCAGGCCATATGTTTCCATTAGTAGCAAAAGAAGGTGGAGTATTTGTAAGAGGAGGCCACACTGAAGCCACAGTAGATTTGCTTAAAATTGCAGGTTTAAAACAATGTGGTCTTTGCTGCGAAATTATGGCTGATGACGGTCACATGATGAGAGGTAAAGAAATTTTTGACCTTGCCCAAAAACTTGGCATGAAAATTACTACAGTTGACGAGCTGATTCATTACAGAAAAAGACATGAAAAAATAGTTAAAGATGTGGCAGTTGCAAAGCTACCCACAGAATTTGGAAACTTTACTGCTCATGCCTTTGTAAATACCATAAATGGTGAACACCATATAGCCCTTGTAAAAGGAGAAATTGGAGATGGAAAAAATCTTCTCACAAGAGTTCACTCAGAATGCTTGACAGGGGATGCTTTTCATTCTGCACGTTGCGACTGTGGCAGACAACTGCAAACTGCTATGATGCAAATTGAAAAAGAAGGACGTGGCATACTTTTATATATGCGTCAAGAAGGACGTGGCATAGGTCTTGTCAATAAGATTAAAGCATATGCCCTTCAAGATAAAGGTATGGATACAGTTGAAGCAAATCTAGCCCTAGGTTTTCCTGAAGATGCAAGAGATTACAGTGTAGGAGCGCAAATATTAAGAGAATTGGGAGCCAAGGAACTAAGGTTATTGACAAATAATCCAGACAAAATTTATAAGTTACAAGAATTTGGAATGGAAATAAAAAATAGAGTTCCCATAGAAATTAAGTCAACAGAATATGATGAGTTTTATTTGGAAACCAAAGCAAAGAAGATGCATCACCTATTAGAAGAATTTACAAAATAATTATATAAAATATTTGGAGGTAAAAATGAAAACATATAGTGCAAATTTATATTCACAAGGAAAAAAGTACGCAATAATTGTAGGAAGATTTAATGAATTTATCGGATCAAAACTCTTATCAGGAGCAATTGATGCCTTAAAAAGACATGGTGTTAAGGAAGAAGAAATTGAAATTGCATGGGTACCAGGAGCTTTTGAAATTCCATTAGCTGCAAAAAAGTTTGCCCTTTCTAAAAAATATGATGCAGTCATTTGTCTTGGAGCAGTAATAAGAGGAGCAACATCTCACTTTGAATATGTAGCAGGAGAAGTGGCTAAGGGAATAGCTCAAGCAAGTTTAGAAACAGGACTTCCAATAATCTTTGGAGTTCTAACAACAGAAAATCTTGAACAAGCTATCGAAAGAGCAGGAGTAAAATCAGGAAATAAGGGCTTTGATGCTGCAATAACAGCAATTGAAATGGCAAATTTATTTGATGAAATATGCTAGAAAATGTTAAATCTATAATTTTTGATTTTGACGGAACTCTTCACCAAACCACAAAAATTTATACTCCAGCCCTTGCAAAAGCAGTAAAAATTCTTCAAGATAAGGGGTATATTGATAAATTTGAAGTTGATGATAATTTTTCAGGAAAATTATTAGGCTATAGTGCTGAAGATGCCTGGAAAATAATTTATCCCAATGCCACAAAAGAAATGGTCGCTCCCTTGATAAGCCTTGTAGGTCAGTCTATGGAAGAAAATATGCTGGCAAAAAAAGGCTCACTCTATGAAGGGACAGAAGAAGTTTTAAAAACCTTAAAAGAAAAAGGATATGATCTGTATCTGCTTTCAAATTGTAGCAACAGATATTTAAACCTTGCTTGTGAAATATATGGTATAAAAAAATATTTTAAAAAACTAATTCCTGCCCAAACTTTTGATTATATTGATAAGGGACAAATAATAAAAATCTTAATGGATGATATGGCAAAAGAAATAATAGTAGTGGGAGATAGGTTTCACGATATTGAAGGAGCAAAGGCAAATAATTTGAAGGCAATTTTTGCAAGCTACGGATACGGGAAAAAAGAAGAGTCAGCAAAAGCCGATTACAAGATTAATAATATCATTGAACTGATAAAATAAAATTTATATTTTTATAAGCGTCACTTTTTGACGCTTATTTTTTTATTTGTCTTTAATTTAATTTTATAATTTTTATTTTATAAAACTATTGACAAGAAATGAGCATATGCTATAATGAATATAGTAACATATGAACAAGTAATCAAATAATAAAAGGAGAAAAAAATGACTAAAAATATAATGAAAAATTCTTCTCAAAAAAATATTTTTTATTTGAAAGGTCTAAATTGCCCAGTATGTGCAAAGAAGATAGAAGATAAAATAAATTCCCAAGCTTACATCAAATCATCAACCTTTAATTTTTCTAATCAAAAATTGGAGATTGAGAGTTTTATAAAAAATAATTTTGATTTAAAAGAGGAAATTCAAAATCTATGTGATTCTATTGAAGACGGGGTAAGGGTAGTGGAAAATATAACAGATGATGATGAAAAGAGAGATATCAAAAAAACAATTTTAATATTTTTACTTGAACTTGTGACTTTATTAGGGGTTCATTTCTTAGTTTCATCACAAATAAAAGTATTTTTGTATCTAGCCTTGTACCTATTTGTAGCAAAAGATGTTTTAAAAGAAGTTTTCACCCTAGACAAGAAAATCTCATCATTTTTTGATGAAAATTTTTTGGTGGCTATTGCATCTATTGCAGCATTTTTTACAGGTGCCTACACAGAAGCCATTTCGGTAATGCTATTTTATAATTTTGGAGAATTTTTACAAGATATGGCAGTAGAAAGTTCAAGGTCAAATATAAGTGCAGCCTTGCAATTAAAACCAGCCTATGCAAACTTAAAAACTACCCATGGCACAAAAAAAGTAAACCCTGAAGAAGTTAAAATAGGTCAAGTTATAGTCATAAAACCTGGAGAAAAAATCCCCCTAGATGGGATTGTAGTTTCAGGCTCATCACAGTTAGATACATCAAATATAACAGGAGAATCAGTCCCAGTAAATGTTGAAGTCGATGATGAAATTCTTTCAGGAGTTTTAAATATTAACGGTCTGCTAGAAATTAAAGTTACCAAAGAATACGCAAAGGGAACTATAGGCAAAATTCTTGATATGGTCGAAAATGCCTCCTCAAAAAAAGCAGGAGTAGAAAAATTTATTACAAGATTTGCCAAGTATTATACACCCATAGTAGTTTTTATTGCCCTTTTCTTAGCCTTGCTTTTGCCCATAATAACAGACTATACCATAAAAGAAGCTATCTATCGCTCATGTATATTTTTAGTAATATCTTGCCCCTGTGCCTTAGTTATCTCCGTTCCTTTAGGAATATTTGCTGGAATCGGTTCACTTTCAAGAAAAGCTATATTTGTTAAGGGAGGAAACTTTGTTGAAGCCCTAACAGATGTTAAAACTGTAGTCTTTGACAAGACTGGAACAATCACACAAGCAAAATTTGAAGTTTTTCAAGTTTTAGCCATAGAAGAAAGTAAAGAAGATGTAATAAAATTTGCAGCAATAGGCGAACAATATTCAACCCATCCCATAGCAAGAGCAATAGCAGGAATGGAAGAAAATTTACCCAAACCTGAAAATTTAAAAAATATTGATGGAAAGGGAATCTGCTACACCTACAATGGCAAAGAATTTTTAGTCGGAAATTTAAAACTTCTCAAAGAATTTGAAATCACCCTAGAAGAAAAATTTGATTTGCCCCTAGCAGTTCATGTATATGTCATAAGAGATAAGAAACTTTTGGGCATAATAAGTCTTCGTGATAAAGTAAAAGATGGAGTAGAAAAAGATATAAAAGACTTAAAAAACTTAGGTATAAAACCAGTTATTTTATCAGGAGATAAAAAAGAAATAGTAAGAGATGTTGCAAAAAGTGTCGGTATAGATACTTTCTACGGCGATCTGTTGCCCCTTGATAAGGTTTCAAAATTAGAAAATATTATGGAAAACTCCCAAGGAAAAGTTGCCTTTATAGGTGACGGAACAAATGATGCCCCAGTTTTAACAAGAGCAGATGTTGGAATTTCGATGGGTTCAGGTTCAGATATAGCCATAGAATCATCAGATGTAGTATTACTAAAAGACCAAATATCAAAAGTAGTAGAAACTATAAAAATATCCCTGATGACAAAAAGAATTGTTTACGAAAATATTGGACTAGCCTTGATTTTAAAAATAATTATCTTGATTTTAGGTGCATTAGGTGTTGCAACAATGTTTCTTGCAATCTTTGCAGACGTGGGAGTATCACTACTGTGTATATTTAATTCACTAAGGTTAATGAAAGCATAAAAATAAGGAGAAGACCAAAACTTCTCCTTTTTTTTATATTTAATAAGGTGATGAAGGGACTGTCCCTTTTTCTTTATCAATTATTATTCCTCCATCATCAAACACCAAAATAAAGGACTGTCCCTTTTTTTAAATTTTTTGAATTTCGACAGTCCAGTTATTTTAAATCGGGGGACAGTCCTAGTCGTAAAATTCAACAATCAGCCTTCGCTTCGCTTGGCTTCTTGTTACGGGGGACAGTCCTAAAGGACAGGCCCCCTCAACGAAACACAAAAATCAGGGACTGTCCCTCTTGGGACTGTCCCTTATCCTTTATCAGCTTTAATTGTCCATCATCAAAATCCCAAGAATTTTTTTATAAATTATCTGTGGATTATTCTTAAAATTTTCAGAAATAATATTTGCCATATCTTTATTTGCAACTTCAATTTTCAAATTCATAACACATATATCTCCATCATTAATGGCAAGTTTACAATAATAAGAATCATCTTCCTTAAAAATATTTATCTTTAAAGAATTTTTATCCCTCAAATACTTAGTAAAATCATCTCTGTAAGCGTTAAGCTTATCCAAGAAATCTTGAGGAATTTCCTTTATAAAGGTATCAAGGGTATTTTTACCGAGGTCTGAAATATAATATTTTTTATTATCATCAAATAAAATAAGACCAAAAGTTTCCATATCACAAAGACATTCTTTAAAGTAAAAATAGTTGAACAGTTCCATATTAAGAACCAAAAAATTCAGTTCACTTTCTTCCAACTCATGATTAAAATTATCTATAATATACAAAATAATAAGCTTATTTTTTGCTATATCTTTGTCTAACACCCATCATCACCTTCCCTTAATTCCAATTATATATAAAATAACTACCCAAGGCAATTAGTTAATGGAAATTATCTATTCATTTGTTATAATATAAGAAATGGAGGATATATGAAAAATAACAAGAGAATTCTTTTTACACAACAAGATATAAAAGAAAAAGTCCAAAGCCTTGCCAAAGATATAGCCAAGGATATAGAAGGAGAGGACTTGCTTGCAATTTCCCTTTTAAGAGGCTCATTTATTTTTGCTGCCGACCTTATAAGAGAGATTAGTAACTACACAGACAAAAAAATTGAGATAGACTTTATCACAACTTCATCCTATGGAGATGAAGAAAAATCAGCAGGTATTGTAGATATAATTTCAGATGTTCGTTCCCAAGTTAGTGGCAGAAATATATTAATAATAGATGATATTTTAGATTCGGGATACACAATGAATTATGTCCAAAACCATCTGAGAGAAAAAAATCCACTATCAATAAAAACAGTTACACTTTTAGACAAGCCATCAAGAAGAAAAGTTGATATAAAATCAGATTATGTCGGCTTTGTAATAGATGACTTATTTATAGTTGGATACGGACTAAATTACGGCAAATACTACAGAAACATACCATATATATACTGCTATGAGTGAAAAAATAAGAAAATATAAGAAAAAGTATCTGAATGTACTTTCGGTAAACACCCTAATTTTAATACTAGCCATTGTTTTTCTGACAATAGGTTTCGACATACAGAAAAAATATGATTTTTTTGGTCAGCTTATTACAGAACTATTGATTGTACTCCTACCAGCACTTTTAATTGCAAGGACAGGTTACACAAGATCAATCTTGAGATTAAATAAAATTTCTCTCAAAGATATTTTCTTTACGATAACAATAGTTATACTAGCCTATCCCATTATTTTACTTCTAAATGGACTTTTCATGTCCTTATTTTCTAGTGTAATGGAATTTAAAAACAGTACTCATCAGCTTATAACCCTAGATACATCTATGTATAACTACCTTATATTTTATTGTATAGTTCCAGCCATTTGTGAAGAAGTATTTTTCAGAGCAACAGTGATGAATGCCTATGAGATATTCGGTTCAAAATTTGCAATCCTTATGTCATCACTTGTTTTTGCCCTCTTCCACTTCGACATACAAAACTTTATGGCACCACTTTTGCTAGCCATACTTTTTGCAAATATTTTGAATTTGACAAACTCTATATATGCAGCAATTATTGCTCACTTTACAAATAATGTTATAGCAGTTTTATTTTCAAGATATGTGGGAGATGACTTTTTCAAACTCCTATGGCAGACAAAAATCGCAAGAGAAATCGGCTCACTTCAACTATTTATCATAATTCTTTTAATTCTGATATCAATAATATCATCAATATTACTTAAGTTTTTGTTTAAACATTTCAAAAAAGAAAGTTTGAAAAATAAAGAAGGTCGTTTGGTTTACAGGCAAGTTGAAGGCATAGATTTATTTAATTTTGTACCAATATTAGGTCTTGTAATTTTATATATAATATACTATTACATTGTTTTTTAAGGAGGACTAATGGATAAGATAAAACAAGCGTGCCAATTGATAAAAAATTCATCAAAAGTTATGGCACTAACAGGGGCAGGAATTTCAACCGATTCAGGCATACCCGATTTCAGAGGCAAAAACGGATACTATAAAGATATGGATCCCGTAAGGAGCTTGTCAAAAGATAGGCTATTAAATGAGCCTGAAAAATTTTATAAGGAAGGTTACAAAATTCTTCTCGACCTAAACAGTAAAAAACCAAACAAAGGTCACCTTGCCCTTGCCAAGATGGAAAAAATGGGACTGATAAAGGGAATAATAACTCAAAATATAGACAACCTTCACTACAAGGCACAAAGCTCAAACATATATGAAGTTCATGGAGAAACTCGTGGCATCCACTGTATGGACTGTGGCAAAACTTATCCCTTTGAATTATTAAAAGAAAAAGTAGACCAAGGACAAATTCCTCCCAAATGCACCTGCGGAGGAACTTTAAGACCAAATGTTGTAATGTTTGGAGATATGATGCCCAAAGATTTTGAAGATGCAATAGATGAGATGGAAGACACAGATACCCTAATAGTAGTCGGTACATCCCTTACAGTATCACCAGTAAATATGCTCCCAAGATATGCAGACAATTTAATCATAATAAACCAAAGCCCAACACCCTATGATCACCATGCAGACATTGTATTTCATGAAAATTCATCAGAAGTTTTGACCAAAATCTTAGAAGAGCTTGAAAAAAATGATTTATAATGAATTTGCCCAAGTCTACGATAAATTAATGTATGATTTTCCCTACAAAGAAAATTCAGAATTTTTATTTAATATCTTAGGAGATAGGCAAATAAAAGTATTGGAGATGGCAACAGGAACTGGTAATTTTACAAAAATCTTAGGGGAAAAATACCACCTTCATGCCTTTGACATATCTGAAAATATGTTGAGTATAGCTCAAAATAAGGTAAAAAATGTATTTTTCTTCAAGGCAGATATGATAAATTTTAAAACCCTAAATAAATATGATGCAGTCCTATGTCTTTGCGACTCATACAATTATCTATTAAAAGAAGAAGACTTGCTTTCATCTTTTAAATGTGTCTACCAAGCCCTAGAAGATAATGGAATTTTCATATTTGATATGAACACCAAAGAAAAATTTTTAAAGATGGATAGGGCATATGTAGATGAGATAGATGACATATTTTACTCATGGGAAAATTACTTCGATGAAAATAAAAGCATAAACCACTACTGTGTCAACTTTTTTGTAGAAGAAAAAGAAGATTTATACAGAAGATTTTATGAAGAACACTTAGAAAGAGCATACCCGATCAAAAAAGTAAAATCATTACTAGAACAAGTCGGTTTTAAATCAATAGAAATATATAAAGACTATAAAAATTCAAAACAAATAGAAAAAGCAGACAGATTAGTCTATGTAGTAAAGAAAAGAGGTTAAATGGGATACATTTTAAAGGCAATAGATAAAGAAGAAAAAGTTAGATTTGCCCTTGCAATAACAACAGATCTAGTGGAAGAGGCAAGAAAAATTCACAAGACAAGCCCCACAGCATCAGCAGCACTTGGACGAAGTCTAACAGCAACAGCGATTATGGCATCGTGGCTAAAAAACCCAAAAGACACCATAACTTTTAATATAAAATCAGATGGTCCAGCAAAAAATATCATAGTAACAGGAAAAAATGACGGATATATCAAAGCCTTCATAGCAAACCCCCAAGAAGATTTACCCCTAAATAAAAAAACAGGAAAACTTGACGTAGGGGGATTAGTGGGAAAGGGTCTATTGACAATAACAATAGATAATGGATTAAAAGAACCTTATCACGGCACAGTTCCCCTTATTTCAGGAGAAATAGGAGAAGACCTTGCCAATTATTTCTTAAAATCAGACCAAGTACCATCAGCGGTCGGTCTTGGAGTTTTAGTCGATAAAGATATAACAATAAAAGCATCAGCAGGTTTTATAATTCAGATGATGCCAGGAGCAGGAGAGGAAGAGATAAGAAAACTAGAAGAAAACCTAAAAACATTAAAATCAATCAGCCACCTCGTGGCACAAGGCTATGACGCTTACGATCTCTTAGAAAAAATAAGCCAAGGTTTTGATGTAAAAATATTAGAGAAAAAAGAAATTTCCTACAAATGCAATTGCTCCCTAGAAAAGGTAAAAGATGCCCTTATATCAATAGGTCCAAAAGAAATAAAAGAAATAATAGAAGAAGACAAAAAAGCAAGCATAAATTGTTACTTCTGCAACAAAGACTATAAGCTTGACTTAAAAGACCTAGAAGAAATATATAATAAAGCAATACAAATAAATACTAAAGAAAAGTAAAAAAAAACATAAAAATTTACATTGTCAAAGCTCATTTGAAGATGAGATTTTAACAGTGTAAATTTTTTTATGTTGAAAAACTAAAATAAAAAATAAAAAATAGCTTATAAAAATTTGACAATAATAAAAAATTATCATATCATTTTAATGTAAAAAGGGTAGGAATGCTGGAATTGGCAGACAGGCATGTCTCAGAAGCATGTGCAATTTTGCGTGGGGGTTCAAGTCCCCTTTCCTGCACCAAAATAATCTAAATTATAAGAAACATAGGTCTAATAGATCTAAAAATCACTTTTATCTAAACATGCAACAAAACTATTTATAAAAACATATAGGAAAATTAATAGAGATAAAGAGCCTTCAAGGCTCTTTTTTTATGAAATAAAGTAAATAAGAAAAAAGTCAAGAAAAGCAAAAAAAAAGCTTAGTAAAAACTAAGCAAAAAGATGGAGGCGACAGCCGGATTTGAACCGGCGGTAAGGGTGTTGCAGACCCGTGCCTTACCACTTGGCTATGTCGCCATGACCTTACTCATTATATCATCATAATTTATAATTTTCAAGTTCTTTACATAAAATTTATAAGAATTAAAAAATAACAAAAATAAAAAATTCATATAAATTTAAAAAAATCCCTACACTTCAAGAAAACTCCCATATATCATATAAAAAATAAATACAAAGAACCCCAACTTACTTTACTAATAAGTTCAATAGCTAATAAAAAATTGACATTTATAAATTCAATCTGCTATAATTCATATAACAAATACAAAAGCACTTATAAATATTAAAAATATTTCTTAAATGTTTCATACATCAAATTTTTGTAATATAAACGTAACTTTACTTTACAAAATTTAGTGTATAATAGTATTTGTAAAGAGGAAAATGACAATTAAATATTCGCAAGGACGTTTAATTGCACCTCTGTTCGGTTTATCCGAAACAAGACTTTTGTAGAGTCTACAAAAATTTTTTTAAGGAGGTCGCAAGACTATGAACAAAAAAGTAATTTCCTTAGTACTAGCACTAGTTATGGTACTTGGAACATTCACAAGTGTCTTCGCAGCCGAAAAAACAGAAGAACCAGCAAAAAAGGATGCTAAAGTTGAAGAAACTAAAAAAGAAGCTCCAAAAGCTGGCGAAAAAGTCGAAAAAGTAGTTGGAAAAGATAACAAAATCCAATACATCGTTGACAAGAAATTTGTTAAAGGTTACGAAGATGGTTCTATGGGATATGACAAAAATATCACTAGAGCTGAAATCACAAGACTTTTAGTATTAGCTAACGGTAATGAAGAATTAGCTAATTCACTACAAGGTGCAATGAAACTTTACACAGATGTTGACACTAAACACTGGGCAAACGGAGTTATCTCTGTTGGTACTACTAGACCATCAGATGCTAACAAAATTGCAATGCTAGCAGGATATCCTGACAAATCTTTCAAACCAGATCAAAACGTAACATATGCAGAACTTGCAAAAATGTTAGTTGTTCTAGTTAAAAAAGATTTAACAGAAGATATGGTTAAAAATGCTAAATGGGCAACAAGTTGGTTACTATGGGCTAAAGAACTTGGAATCTTAGAAGATGTAAAAATCGAAGATTCTAACGCATTCGCAACAAGAGCTGACGCTTTCACAATGGTTTATAATGCATTATTTGCTATGAAAGAATTCAAACAAGTTCCAAATAACGAAGTTAGAGGAATCCTTTCTGATTTAAATAATAACAAATTACAACTAAACCAAGATACTTCTAAAGAATACAAAATTACTGAAAAAACAGTATTTGTAAACAGTCTTGAAAAGAGAAGCAATGTTGTACTTGTTAGATTAATGCAAAACCAAAACTATTATTTAGGTTCTCTAGTAAGAGTTTTAGTTAATGACAAGAACGAAGTAACTCACATTCTTGTACTTGGTGATCCAGAACAATTGGCAGTAAATTCTCTTGAAGGTACAAAAGCACCTAACGATGTTTGGAAGGGTGTTGCTGAAAACACTGCAGAAACTTATAATTATAAAGCTATTGGCACACTAAAGGATAAAGATACAAGGGATTTAAAATCTTATGTAACAATTGCTTTCAATTCTGACAAAACTTCTGCAAAGACTATTAAATTCCACTTCTCAAATAACACTGGTATTGATTTAGCTATTAAAGACAGCACTGAAGTTTATGTAGCTAACCCATACAACAATATTATGAAGAAGGTTTCTGGAATTAACGAAGCTCTTTCTTTAATCGGATTCCAAAATTACAATGGATACAGAATTCCAAACGTATATGCAGGTTATGACAATTCAAGCCTTAACCCAACATACGGAGAACTTAGAGTTGGAACTGAAAAACACACTGCTAAGGTTATAGTATTTAACGTTGTTTCTAAAGAACAAGGTGGAGATCTTTACAGAGTAATAAACACTACTAGATCAAATTACATTACTACAGTTGAAAATACTGATGGTAAGAGATTTGAAAGAGATAATGCTATGAATACATTCGGATTCCCATTCAATTATGATGGAGATCTTTATGATGTAATCGAAGTATTAGGTTGGAGATCAAATCAAGAAGCTACTATCAAGATTGACCACTCAGATGTTGTAAAATATCCAGTAGTTAAAGTTGTATATGCAAACGATGATGAATTAAGAATCGTTGACAGATATAATGACTATACAACTCTTGATATTAGAGATGCAGATATCTTCACTAAACTTAATAAGTTAGAAAATGGTTCTGTAATTCAATTTAGAGTTGAAAATCACAAAACAGATAAAGCTAATAACGTAGCTGAAATAATTTCTATCTTACCAAAAGATACAGCTCTTGAAGGATCTATCAAAGGCGTTCTTCCAATGGTTAACGCAAAACAAAGAGTTGGTAAAATTATTGAAGTTAGACCAGTTGACGGTTTGTATTCAAATGTTGTTATTGACGTTGAAAGAGATCTATTAGATGCTGATGCTATGAGCGGTCCAACATTATTCAGAGTAAATAAAGCTGTTGCTGAAAAATTAGCTACATTTGCTAGAAAAGCAGATATGTTTGCTTTCAAAGTAGATTATGTTTACACTGATAAGGGTGTTCAAACTGCTTATGACTTCAGATATAATGCTACTAATAAGCCAGTTGAAGTAGCTGAAGTTAATTCTGATATGACTCAAGCAGAAAAAAATGCTAGATATAAATTAAATCAATATAAAGATGATCCTGCTACAATTAATAAAGCAGATGTTGAAACTTTAATTGACAAAGTTGAAGATTTAGCTAAGCAAGAAACATTAGGCAAAGAATTAAATGCTTACGAAACTCTTTATAATGCTGCTGTTGCAAAATTAGCAACATTAAATGGACAAGCAGGTGCTGCTATTACTGAACAAGCAGTTAAGGAAGCTGAAGAAGCTGTTGCTAAATTAACTGATGGCACATATAAGAAAGCTTCTTTAAAGGCTATTGCTGATAAGAAAGCAGAAAAAGCTGCTGCAGATAAGAATACAGAAATTGCAACATTAAAAGCAGCAATTGGAGCTTTAGCACCTGAAGCTAAAAAAGATGCTAATTCAGCTATTCAAAATGCTAATATTCTTAATGCAGTAAATGAAAAACTTGCAACAATAACTAAATTACCAGCTAATGTTACAATCAAAGCATTAACAACTGCTGATATTGGAACAGTTGCAGGAACAACAGTACCAGTAACTGTTACTGTTGAAACTACAGTTTCTGGAGTAACTTCTCCACAAACTGCAACAGTAAATGTAACTTTAAAATAATTAGTTCAAGCTAATTTAAAGATAAAACTCAAGGGAAACCTTGAGTTTTTCTTTTTACATATGCATTAGGGACTGGCAACTGTATGTATTAGGGACTGTCCCTGTTGGGACTGTCCCTTTTCATTTAATTTTTATCTTGCAGTCAATTGTGGACTGTCCCTTGAAGCCCTAGCCCAAAATCTTTGATTTTGTGGCAGGTCTCATGTCAGAAATTCACAAGAAGCCAAGCGAAGCGAAGGCTGATTGTTGAATTTTACGACTAAGGACAGACCCCCTTCAATCGAGGACTGTACCTTTTTTAACTTTTTTTCTTTACATTTCTTTTTCCCTTTTTTCTTTCTCACAAAAACTTTATTTGTTATAATTAGCTTAAGGAGATGCTAACATGAGCCAAGATAATTTTAAAAACACCAAAGACAACCCAAACAAAGGGGACTGTCCCTTTGGGACTGTCCCCAAAAAAGTCAATAATTGCATAAAAAATTCATCCATCCTAAGACATTTTTTTTGCTTTTTCGTTCTCCTTTTGCTTCTTATTTATCTTTTCCTTTCTTGCAAAGAAGACACAAGGACTTATTATTTTCTTTCTAACCTTAAGATAATATTACCTGCCCTTATAACAGCAGCAGGAGTTTTTGAAGGCTTTAACATCAACAGAAAAAAGTCCTTTAAAGAAATTGTCACCAAAGAGAGAATAAAGTGGCTACATAGGTTACAATATAATTTATCAGAATACTTAAAACTCACAAGAAATGGAGAAATAAAAAGAGAGGATGAGGATAAAGTTACAGAACTTTATTACAAGATAATTTTTAACATTAACCATGAAGATGATAAAGATGATAAAGATGATAAAGAAGCACTTGATGCAATAAAAAACTACAATAAATATATTTTTGCAAAAGAATTAGAAAAATATATTTTAATAAAAGAGGGGATAATTGAAATAGAGTCAATAGAAACTCATGAGGTAAAGAAATATACATATTATGAATATATAAAGAATTACGAAGAATTAAGAAGTAAGGTAGAAATAAGTTTCACTAAACTATTTAAAGAAGTTTGGGAAAAAATAAAGAACGAAGCAGATTAAAAGCTTTTTGATTTTTTTATTTTTCTTTTAATCGGGGGAGTTTAACAGGTATAGTCCCTTGAAGCCCTAGCCCAAAATCTTTGATTTTGTGGCAGGTCTCATGTCAGAAATTCACAAGAAGCCAAGCGAAGCGAAGGCTGATTGTTGAATTTTACGACTTGGGACTGTCCCTTTTCTTTTTTCTTTACTTTCCTTTTTTCTTTTCTCCTGCAACAAAAAAAGACCAGCAAAGAAACCTTCGCCAGTCCAAAATTATGTAAAAAAATTAATCCCTTTTAATGGAAAATTCTTCCACCGCTTTTGTGAGATTAATTATGGAGGTTTTAAGCTCCTCCATTCTGCTTTCAAGCCTTACCAAAAGATATGCCGACAAAGCTATTGGAAAGCCAATGTTGGCAATATTTTGTAAAAGTTCATCCATCATGTTTTAGTCCTTAAACTAATTCAACTTCTGTACGAGTGACTATAAAAGCTTTATCAAACTTATTTAATTTGGCTTTTTTGCCCCTGACAATTGAGTTGCTAACTAAAAAATCTCCAAATTCTTTGGCTTCCGCTTTAGTTAAACTATCTTTTGGCTCACTTATGGATATAGTCGCCTTGTTTTCTTCTTGATCTTCAAATTCAAGTCTTAAAGATTTACTCATTTAATTCTCCTTTCTTATAGTTCACTTGTGATTTCTTCTTCACTAACTTTAGTTACAGACTTAACCTTTTTGTCGACAATTTTTCCAATAAACTCGCCAACTTTTAAGGCATTTTCGGTAGAGACATTTTCTTCTACTCTGTCAAGGGAAATTGTCTTATAGCTTTCTTTGCCATTCTTTCCCAAACCTGCGTTTAACTTAGTTTTTAATTTTCTTGAAACATTGACCTTTGCCATTGTTTTCACCTCCTGTATTATATATATGAAAAATAAGAAAAAGTTGTTACTCAATTTTAAAAAAAATTTAAGGGAATTAAGACTAAGGTAAGAAAAGGGACAGTCCCTTAAAAAATAAAAAAAATAAGGACTATTGTTTAGTCCCAGTTTTATATGTATTTAAGGTTTATAGTTTTGCCTTAAATTCCCACCATTTTGCCCAATTATTTTCTGACATGGAGCGTGGGCAGATTTTTCTTGATGCGTCAAAGTGTCTGACTACATTTTTTATGGGGATATTGTATGTTTTCATAAGTTCTCTTACCAGTGATAGGGTATTTTCTACGGCTTTTTTGTAATTTCCGTCTGAATTTACGCAGATTTCTACTCCTATTGAGTTATTGTTTGTTATTCCATATTTTCCTCTTCCATCTCCGCAGTGCCATGATGCGTAAGCGTCTTCTATTATTTCTACTACTCTTTTATCGTCTACAAAATAATGGGCTGATGCTTTTCTGTTGCCTCCTGCAAAGTATCTGTAATGGTTTATGGCATCGGCTGATATGTTTGTGTTTGCTGTGTCATGAACCACTATATATTTTATGAGATTTCCTTGTCTGTTTTGATAGTTATATTTTATTAGTCTTTTATCTATTATCATTTATTTTACTCCTTAGTTTCTTTAGTGCTTTTTTCTTGGCTGATACTACTGTCCATTTTGATATTGCCATTTTTTGACCTATTTCTTTTATACTCATATTTTCTAAATAGTATAGGACTATTATTTGTCTTTGTCTTGGTGGCAATTCTTTTATGGCTTTTGTAAGAGCAATGTTTTCTAATTTTCTTTCATATTCTTTTTCGATGTTTATATTATCTTCTATTTTTTCTAATATATCTTCTCCTTCTTTGTATTTTGAGTCCATGTCGGGTTTTTGTGACAAATATCTGAAGGTATCTAGTAGGAAATATCTCAAATATGACTTGACATATTTGGGGAAGGACCTTTTTTGGTCGAAGTTTTCTAAACAGTTTAGGACTATTAAAACTGAATCTTGGTAAAGGTCTTGGTATTCTTCATAGATGGGGCAGTACCTTTTTATTGAATATTTTATTAGGGGACTTAGCATTTCTACTACTTTTAATTTTGCTTTTCCATCACCGAGTATTGCTAGTTTAACCTGTTCGTTTAATTTTTCGTATTCCTCTTTTTCTTCTTGTATTTGTTTTTCTTTGTCTTTTTCTTTTGTTTTCCTTTCTAATTTCATATTTAAAAATTTATCGCGATAATTTCCTCCTTTTTATTGAGGCCTCATGTAGAATTATAGAACAAGTGTTTATTTATGTCAACAAAAATTTATTTTATTTAGAATATGAGTTTAATTTTACCCTAAATCATATATATGGAAAAAAATCCTCTTTTATGGTATTATTTAAGTAATTTGGGAGGTATTTTTTGGGAAATATTATAAGGTCTATTGAAATTAATAATTCTAATTCTGAGGCTCTTCTTTTTGGCAAATTAGATGAAAATATTAAACTTATTGAGGAGTCTTTTGATGTTAAAGTTCGTGACAGACTTGGCAAGATTGAGATTAGCGGAAGTCAAGAGTGCGTTGAAAATGCTGAACTTTTAATTTATAATTTATTGGAAATTTTAAAAAAACAGGATAGTCTAACTCTTAGTGATGTTCGTTATTCTATTGAGCTTATTAAAAAAAATGAATCCAGATCTATTTCCGAGCTTTTAAATGATACTTTGGTTTACACGTCTATGGGTAAGCCCATCAAGGCTAAAACTTTGGGTCAAAAAAGATACATTGAAACTATTTTTTCTAATGATATTACTTTTGGCATAGGGCCTGCCGGTACTGGCAAGACTTATCTTGCTATGGCTTTTGCCGTTCGTGCTTTTAAGGCTAAGGAAATTAATAGGATTATTTTGACAAGACCTGCTGTTGAAGCTGGTGAAAATTTGGGTTTTTTGCCTGGAGATTTACAAAATAAAGTTGATCCTTATTTAAGACCTCTTTATGACGCTCTTTTTGATATTTTGGGTGGCGATACTTACCAATCATATGTGGAAAAGGGTCTGATTGAAGTTGCTCCTCTTGCTTACATGAGAGGTAGGACTTTGGATAATGCTTTTGTTATTCTTGATGAGGCGCAAAACACTACTAACGAGCAGATGAAGATGTTTTTAACAAGACTTGGTTTTGGTTCTAGGGCTATTATTACTGGTGATATTACTCAAATTGACCTTCCTCGTGGCAAATCTTCAGGGCTTAAAACTGTTCTTAAGATTCTTGATGGTGTTAAGGGGATAGGCATCACTTATTTGACCAAGAATGATATTGTTCGTCATCCTCTTGTGGCTCGAATTATTGCGGCTTATGATAAATTTGATAAGGAAAGAAAAAAATAGATGATTGATTTTGAAAATAGACAGGATGTACTTCCTATTTCCGATGAGGATTTAGATATTATTAAGATGTCCGTTGAAGCTAGTCTTGAACTTTGTAATATTGATAAAGAATATTATGTTAGTGTTTCTTTTGTTGATGACAATGAGATTAAAAATCTAAATAGAGATTACAGAAATGTTGATAAGGTTACTGATGTACTTTCTTTTCCTATGGATGAGGAGTATGAGGATAAAATTATTCTTGGCGATATTGTAATTAATATGGCAAGGGTTTTGTCACAGGCAAAAGAGTTTGGTCATTCCAACAGACGTGAGCTATCTTATCTTTGTGTTCACTCAACCCTTCATCTTTTGGGTTATGATCACATTGAAGAGGAAGATAGGATTATCATGAGGGCTAAAGAGAAGGAAATTATGGATAAACTTAAAATCTATAGGTGATATTTTGAAAAATTTTAATTTTATTTCTTCATTTAACTATGCTATCCAAGGTATTGTTTCTGTTCTTAAAACTGAAAAAAATATGAAGTTCCACTATTTGACGGCTCTTTTAGTGGTGATTTTTTCCTTGTTTTTTAATATTTCTTCTATTGAATTTATGATTATTCTTTTTTCTATAATTCTTGTGGTTTTTGCAGAGATGGTCAACACTGCTATTGAAAGGACTGTCGATCTTGTGGTACAAGACTACAATCCTATAGCAAAATATGTTAAGGATGTTTCTGCTGGTGCAGTTCTTATTACGGCTATTAATGCTATTGTTTGTGCATATCTTATTTTTTATGAAAAGTTTGCTTCTGTTGGCGATTTATTTCTTTTTAAAATAAAAAATTCTGACAATCATTTGGCTTTTGTCTGTTTATTTTTGGTTGTCGCTCTCACCATTGGTGGCAAATTTCTTTTAGCTAAAAAAAATGGCGGCACATATTTTCAAGGTGGGGCAGTTAGCGGTCATTGTGCAATTGCTTTTTGTGCTGCAACTATTATTTCTATGGTAGCTGAAAATTCTCTTGTTACTACTGCTTCTTTCGGTTTGGCTCTTCTTGTTGGTGAGTCTAGGGTTGAAGGAAAGATTCACACAATGGGTCAAGTAATTAGTGGGTCGATTTTGGGAATTTGTGTGGCTATTTTTATTTTTAAGGTGATTGGATAATGGATGATAAAAAATTAATTGAACTTGCTATTAAGGCTAGGGATACTATGACTTATACTCCCTATTCTCATTATAATGTGGGAGCTGCTGTTGAAATGGAAGATGGGAGCGTTTATTGTGGAGGAAATATTGAAAATGCGTCTTTAACTCCTACTAACTGTGCGGAAAGGACTGCTATTTTTAAGGCAGTAAGCGATGGAAAAAGAGAGATTAAAAAAATTGCTGTTGTTGGAGATTCACACTATACTTATCCTTGTGGGGTTTGCAGACAGGTTATAAAAGAATTTTCTAAAAATCCAAGGATTATTGTTGCAAATTCCCTAACAGATTATAGGGTTCACACAATGGATGAGATTTTACCTTTTGCTTTTGGACCAGAGGACTTGGAGGACAAATGAAAGAATTTAAATCAGGTTATGTTTCTATTGTTGGTAGGGCTAATGTAGGCAAGTCTACTATGTTAAATTCCCTTATAGGGCAAAAAATTTCTGCTATTTCCAATAAGGCTCAGACTACAAGGGAAAAGATTTCTTTTATATATACAGATAAGGATTGCCAGATAGTTTTTTTAGATACGCCGGGCATTCAAAAACCTAAAAATAAGCTTGGGAATTTCATGCTTAATGAATCTTTAAGTTCCTTGTCTGAAGCCGATATAATTACTTATATTGTAGATACTTCAAAAAAAATTGGTAATCTTGATTCAAGTATTATTGATACTCTTAAAAAATTAAAGGATAAAAAAATTATTTTATTAATAAATAAGATTGATTTAATTGCAAAAGAGGAGCTTTTTCCTATAATTGAAGCTTATGATAAAATTGGTATTTTTTCTCATATTATTCCTATTTCTGCCATGAAAAATGATGGTGTTGATGAATACATTGAGGTTATTAAAGAAAATTTAAGTCCAGGACCTATGTTTTACCCAGAAGACTATGTTACTGATAAGAGCGAGAAATTTTTAGCAGAAGAGATTATAAGAGAAAAAGGTTTAAGATTTTTGCAGGAGGAAGTTCCTCACGGTCTTGCCGTTGGTATTGAAAAATTTAAAATGAGATCAGATAAAGAGATTTATGATATAGATGCAGTAATTTATGTGGAAAGAGATTCCCACAAGGCTATTGTAATTGGCAAGGGCGGGTCTATGCTTAAAAAAATAGGCACTTCTGCAAGACGTGAACTTGAAAATATGCTTGATTCTAAGGTTAATTTGAAACTTTGGGTCAAGGTTTCTAAAAATTGGCGAGATAATGATAATAAGGTAAGGGGTTTTGGCTATAAATAGTGATTTTATTGAAGGTATTGTTATTTATGAAAGAAAACATGGTGAAAGCTCTAAGATTTTAAAAATTTTTACTAAAGAGCTTGGTAATATTTCTATAATGGCTAAGGGCTCATGCAGTCCTAAGTCTTCGATTTTAAGTTTAAGTCAGGTTTTTGTTGAGGGTCTATATTTGTTTAGACCTGGCAGAAATTTTTACTATATAAAAAGTGGTAGGCTTATAAATTCAAACTATGAACTGAGAAATAATTTTACCAATCTTTGCTATGCCTCTCTTATTTTAGAAATTGTAGAGAAATCAACTTTGCAATCTTCTAGCTTAAATAATATTTACCGCCTTTTGTCAAAGATTTTAAGAATTTTATGCTCTAGCAAAGATCCCTTAGCTAAAACCATGGCTTTTATTTTAAAGTTTATGTCTTTTATGGGATACAGACCGATTCTTAGTGTTTTTGAAAATAATTTTTTCTCCCTTGAAAGTGGTGTTGTTACGAAAAATTCCTACACTTCTTACAGTATTTTTAAGGAAGATATTTACTACTTACGCAATTTATTATATACTTCATTAGATAAGGACTTTATCTATGATGAAGGAAGAAAAAAGTATTTATTTTTTATTTTGACTAAATATTTAAAATATAATTTGGAAATTGGTGATTTTAACTCACTTAAATTCTTATAATAGGAGGAATATATGAATTTCCAGGAATTAATTATTAATTTACAAAAATATTGGAGTGACAAGGGTTGTATTATCATGCAGCCTTACGATATTGAAAAGGGAGCAGGTACTATGAATCCTCAAACTTTTCTTCGCGCTTTAGGTCCTGAAGAATGGAAGGTTTGTTATGTTGAGCCTTCAAGAAGACCTGCTGATGGACGTTATGGTGAAAATCCTAACAGATTATATCAACACCATCAAATGCAAGTTATTTTAAAGCCATCTCCTGCAAATGTTCAAGAGCTTTATCTTGATTCGCTTGTTACTATTGGTATTGATCCAAAAAAACATGATATAAGATTTGTGGAAGATAACTGGGAATCTCCAACTCTTGGAGCTTGGGGTCTTGGTTGGGAAGTTTGGCTTGACGGGATGGAAATAACTCAATTTACTTATTTTCAACAAGTGGGAGGAGTTAATCTCGATCTTGAAAGTGCAGAGCTTACTTATGGTCTTGAAAGAATTGCCATGTATTTACAAGATGTGGATTCTGTTTATGATATAAAGTATAACGATAAAATAACTTATGGAGATGTTTTTAAAGTTGCTGAATATGAACATTCCAAATATGCTTTTGAGGTAAGTGATGTCAAACTTCTAAGAAATTTATTTGATGTTTATGAAAAAGAAGCCATGAGAGTTATTGATGAGGGAATTGTGCTTGATGCCTATGACTATACTTTAAAATGCTCACATACTTTTAATTTATTAGACGCAAGAGGAGCAATTTCTGTTTCTGAAAGAACTACTTATATTGGAAGGGTGCGTAATTTAGCAAAACTTGTAGCTGAAGCATATTTAATACAAAGAAAAGAAATGGGTTATCCGCTTTTGAAAGGAGTTTCTAATGAATAGGTATCTTTTAGAAATAGGAGTAGAAGAATTACCATCAAGATTTGTAAATCTTGCCATGGAACAAATTAGAGAAAAAATTGAAAAATCACTTAATGAAAATGACCTCAAGTATGATTCATTAGAAGTTTATGCTACTCCTAGAAGGCTTTCTCTATATATAAATGGAATTTTTGATAGGCAAGATGATATTAATAAGGAAGTTAAAGGTCCTTCTGTAAAAATTTCTTTTGATGAAGATGGTAATCCCACAAAACCACTAGAAGGCTTTATGAAATCTCAAAATATAAGCCTAAAGGATCTAGAACAAAGGGAAGTTAAGGGCAACAAATATGTTTTTGCCATCATTAAAAAGAGGGGTCTTGATGCTAAAGAAGTTTTAAAAAATATTATTCCTGATATGATTTATCATATTAATCTACCTCGTAACATGAAATGGGGTGGAAAAAATATTAAATTTCCAAGACCTATAAGATGGATTGTTTCTATTCTTAATGATGAAGTTGTAGAATTTCCTTTTGAAGGTATCCCAGTTTCAAATATTACTCGTGGCCACAGATTTTTAGGGTCTGATAATATTGTTATTGATAATGTTGATAACTATGCAAAACTTTTAGAAGAAAATTTTGTAATTTTAGACCAAAATAGAAGAGAAGAAATTATAAGGTTTGAATCTAAAAAAATTGCCAGATCCCTTGGTGGAGAAATAAAAGAAAATAAAGATCTTTTAGAGGAACTTGTTTATATTGTTGAATATCCAACTCCCATAAAGGGAACTATAAAAAAAGAATTTTTAATTTTGCCCAAGGAAGTTATCACAACTACTATGATTGACCATCTGCGTTACACTCCTATTTATGATGATAAGGGTGAACTTCTTCCATATTTTATTACTATAAGAAATGGAAATCATGATTATGAAGATGTTGTAATAAAGGGAAATGAAAAGGTCTTAGGAGCTAGACTTTCTGATGCTAAGTTCTTCTATGAAGAAGATATTTCTAAACCTCTTGAAGATTATGTTGATGCCCTAAGTGGTGTAAATTTCTTAGATAAGCTTGGAAACATGAGAGAAAAAGAAGAACGTAATGAAGCTATTGCATTAGAAATAGGAAAGAATTTGGAAGTTGCTGATGAAACACTTGAGTCCTTAAAAAGAACTGCATATCTTTCTAAGGCTGATTTGACTACTCATATGGTTGTTGAATTTACAGAACTTCAAGGAATTATGGGATCTATTTATGCAAAACTTTCCGGTGAAAAAGATATTGTAAATTCTGCAATTTATGAGCAATATTTACCGAGGTTTAAGGGGGATGATCTTCCAAAAACTACTGTAGGTTCTATTTATTCTATTGCCGATAAGATAGATACAATTTCAGGACTTTTTGCTATTGACAAAGTCCCAACTGGATCTCTTGACCCCTTTGGATTAAGACGTAGTGCAATTGGTCTTATTAATATAATTAGAAATAACAACTGGGAACTTAATCTTGATTCTATTTTATCTCAAGCTCTTTATGAGTATGTTAATAAAATGGGACTTACCTTAAATTATGAAGCTGTTATGAAAAATCTTAAGGAATTTTTCAAGCAAAGAATTAAGGTTATGCTTGAAGATTTAGATTATAGATATGATGTTATTGATGCAATTTTAGAAAGTGAAGATAAAATTCATATTATCTTTAAAAAGGCACCTCAAGTTGATAGGTGGTTTAAGGAAAATGACAGGTCTAAGTTTGTTGATTCTTTTGAGAGAATTTACAACTTGACTTCTAAAGTTTCTGAATTTAAAGAAGTTGATGCTGAGCTTTTCAAGGAAGATGCTGAAAAGAAATTATTTAGTCAAATTGAAAATATCAAGGCTGAACTTGAAGCCTATAACAACGCTAATAAATTTTATGATTATTTGAACCTTTGTGATTCATTGACTCCATATATTGATGAATTTTTTGACAAGGTTATGGTAATGGATAAGGATACTTCTATTAGAGATAACAGACTTGCCCTTATCAATAGGGTAGAAAATGTTGTTTCAAGAATTTTTGCAATAGAAAAAATTGTCCTCGATTAGGGGTGTGATGATTTGGATTTAAGTAAGAGACAACTTAAAATAATTCAAATAGTTAAAGAGAAAGCTCCCATTACTGGAGATGAAATAGCCACAAGCCTCGGGGTTTCTAGGGCTACTATCAGACCTGATTTAGCAGTTTTAACTATGATAAATATTTTGGGAGCCAGACCAAATGTTGGCTATTTTTATACGGGTCGCTCTGAGTTATCTCTTGTGGTAGACCATATTAAGGAACTTAAAATAGAAGATTATATGTCTGTTCCCTTTGTTATGGAAGAAACGGCGAGTGTTTATGATGTTATTGTTGGACTTTTCTTAGAAGATGTTTCTTCAGTTTTTATCACAAACAATAGAAATTTAACAGGTGTCGTTTCAAGAAAAGATTTGATAAGAACTACTATAGGCGGTATGGATATTCATAATACTCCTATAAGTCTTGTTATGACAAGGATGCCTAATTTGGTTACCATAGGTCCTTTGGATACTGCTTTTGAGGGAGCAAGACTTATTGATGAGAGAGGAGTCGATTCCCTTCCTGTTGTCGAAGAGGAAAATGGAATTTTAACAGTTGTTGGAAGATTCACAAAAACTAATGTTAACAGAATGTTTGTGGAAATGTGTAAGGGCGAAATAATTTAAGGAGATTTATGAAAGATTTAGAGAATACTTTAGTCATATATGTTATTTCAGATTCTATTGGTGAAACAGGTGAACTTATTGCCACATCAAGTGTACGTCAATTTGAATCTGAAAATTATCAAATTAGGAGATATCCATACCACAACTCCATCGAGCAAATAAAACCTCTTTTAGAGGAAGCTGCAAAAATAAAAAATTCACTGATTGTATATACCAACGTGGTTTTAGAAACTCGTAATTTTATTGAGGAAAAATCTAAGGAACTTGGTCTTTATACTGTTGATGTTATGGGTCAACCTATGAATCAGTTAGAAAATATTTTAGGTTATCCTCCACTTCGTGAACCTGGTCTTATAAGAAGACTTGACCAAAATTATTTTAAAAAAGTTGAGGCTATTGAGTTTGCTGTTAAATATGATGATGGCAAAGACCCAAGAGGAGTAAGAAAAGCTGATATTTGTCTTGTTGGAATTTCTAGAACTTCTAAGACACCACTTTCTATGTATCTTGCTAACAAATTATATAAGGTTGCAAATGTGCCTTTGGTGCCTGAAGTTCCTGTTCCTAAGGAAGTTTATGAAAAAGATGTAAACAGAGTTATAGGTCTTATTGCTAATCCAAACAAACTAATTTCTATAAGAGAAGAAAGATTAAAAAGTTTAGGTCTTGCTAGTGGTGCAAAGTATGCAAATATTGATAGAATTAAAGATGAAATTGATTATTCTAAACAGGTTATGGACGAATTGGGATGTTTTGTGATTGATGTTTCCCATAAGGCTATAGAAGAAACAGCAGAAATTATTATTGAAAGGCTTAAAAAACTTGAATTGAGGTAAAAATGAACACTAGAGAAGTATATGAAGAACTTGAAGAAAAAATTTTAAAACCTTACGCTACTTTGGCTAAGGACTCTAAGGGTAGGCAAGTTTTTGAAGAAAAATGTAATATAAGGACAGATTTTCAAAGGGATAGAGATAGAATTATTCATTCAAAATCTTTTAGAAGATTAAAACACAAAACTCAAGTATTCATAGCTCCTGAAGGTGATCATTACAGAACAAGGTTAACCCATACTCTTGAAGTTGCTCAGATAGGTAGGACTATTGCAAGGGCTTTGGGATTGAATGAAGATTTAGTTGAGGCTATTGGTCTTGGTCATGACCTTGGACATACGCCTTTTGGACATTTCGGCGAAGAAATTTTAGACAAATTAAATCCAAAGGGTTTTAAACATTACAAGCAATCTCTAAGAGTTGTTGATTTTTTAGAATCTTCTGAAAAAAGGATAGGTCTTAATTTGACCTTTGAAGTTCGTGATGGTATTTTAAATCATCAAGGCGATAACAAGGCTTCGACTCTTGAAGGCACTATTATTAAATTTGCTGACAGAATTGCCTATATTAATCACGATATTGATGATGCTATTAGGGCTGGAATAATTAAAAAAGAAGATTTACCCAAGGATATACTTGATGTTTTGGGATACAGCCACTCAAAGAGAATAAATACAATGATTTCTTCAATTATTAAAAAGTCTTTTGGCAAACCAATTGTAGAAATGGAAGAAGAAATTTATAGAGCTACCATGGATTTGAGAAAATTCATGTTTGATAAGGTATATTTTAACCCAACTGTAAAAAGTGAAGATAAGAAGATTACAAGACTTCTGACGGATTTATTTGATTATTATATGAATAATTTTGATATACTAGATAAAAAACATTTGGCATTATATGAGGGCATTGACCATAGTAAGGAAGATATTATTACAGATTATATTGCTGGAATGACTGATACTTTTGCAGTGAGGGAATGGAAAAATTTATTTTTACCTAAAAATTGGAGTAGAAATGAGTTTTATAATTGATGATAACTTATTGGAAGAAATTAGGGATAAGGTTGATATTTATGAACTTATATCTCAATATGTTAATTTGAAAAGAAGCGGAGCCAATTATATTGGACTTTGTCCTTTTCATAATGAGAAAACTCCATCTTTTAGCCTTTCACCATCAAAGGGAATTTTTAAGTGTTTCGGTTGTGGTGAAGGCGGAGATGTAATAAGTTTTGTTATGAAAAGGGAAGGGTTTGGCTTTCGTGAGGCTATTAAGTTTTTAGCAGACAAATATAATATTGAACTTAGGCAGGCGCATTATTCTAAAAAAGATAAGGAATTAAAGGACAAAGCTCAGAGATTTTACGAAATCAATAGACAAGCTGCCTTATTTTTTTATAATAATTTAAAAAAATCAAAATTGGGTATGAATTACCTGAGAAAGAGAGAAATTTCACCTGCTGTTATCAATAAATATGGTCTAGGCTTTGCAAATGATAGTTGGGATAATTTAAAAAATCATCTTTTATCTTTGGGATACAAGGAGGAAGAACTTGTAGAGATTAATTTACTTTCATCTTCCAAGGGTAAAACTTATGACAGATTTAGAAATAGAATAATGTTTCCAATTATAGATACCAAGGGTCGTGTTATTGCTTTTGGTGGAAGAGTTTTAGGAGATGAGAAACCAAAATACCTAAATTCTTCCGAGAATTTAATTTTTCATAAGGGGAGCAATTTATTTAACTTAAACCTTATTTCTAAGGAAGCTTCTCGAGATAAAATTATTTTAGTTGAAGGATACATGGATGTTATTTCACTATATAATAGTGGTATAAATTATAGCGTAGCAAGTCTTGGGACATCTCTAACTCAAGCTCAGGCAGGGCTTATAAAAAGGTATGCCAAGGATATTTATATCTGCTATGATGGTGACAGTGCAGGAATAAACGCAACAGTTCGTGCCATTGATATTATGCTTTCTGAGGGGATAAGCCCAAAGATTATTTCTCTTGCTGAGGGTCTTGATCCTGATGAATATATAAAAAAATATGGCAAAATTAGCTTTGAAGGTCAAGTGGCTAATGGTAAATCTTTTTTGGATTTTAAGATTGATAATTTAAAGGGAAAATTTAATCTGTCAAGCTCAGATGGTTTATCTAAATTTACTATGGAGGCAGGAAAAATTTTATCTTCAATCAAAAATCCAATTGAAAGAGATGTGTATATGAAGAATTTTTGTAAGACTTATGGTATTTCTACCATATCTTTAAATTCTTATATAAGCCTTATAAATAAAAACAGGCCTAAAAAGAAATTTGATAAACCCAAAAAAATAATAAAGCCTAAAGGAAAGCTTCAATCGGGTAACATAAAGGCTCAAAAGGGTCTTATAGCCTATTGTTTAGCTGGTCATGATTTTTACGATTATATTAAATCAAAAGTTGAACTTACTTTATTTTCTTCAGTAGAAATTAGAATAATTTTTGAAGAATTGGAAAATTATTATGACAAAAAAATAGAAAAAGATGATTTTTTTAAAGATTTAATAAATAAGGGTCTTGTAAGTTCTGAAACATATAAGGAAATAATATCTTTGATTGTTGATGAACCGGAAGGGAATAAAATAATTTCTGATTATTTATTAACTTTAAAAAGGTCTTGGCTTTTGCAAGAAAAAGAAAATCTTTTGAATCAACTTGATTCAATAGCTAAGTCAAATTCAAAAGATAAGGAGATTTTTGAAAAAGTGATAAATGATTTGCGAACAATAAATTTAGAATTAAATGATATAAATGAGGGTGTAAAAGATGAGTGAGAAAAAACAAACAGGTAATAAAGATACCACTATTAATAACTTAAAAAAAGAAGGTAAGGAAAAGGGACATCTCACTTATGACGAAATATCCTTTGCCTTAGAAGATATTCCTATGGATTCACAAGAAATTGACTCTATCTATAAGGATTTTGAAAATGATGGAATTGAATTACTAAATGATGAAAGAGATAAGGATTTTAAGGAAGAAATTGACGTAGAAAAAGAAGACTTATCTGTTCCCAAGGGAATAAGTGTTGATGATCCTGTCAGAATGTATCTGAAAGAAATTGGAAAAATTCCTCTTTTAACTGGAGATGAGGAAGTGGAAATTGCCAAGAGAATGGAAAATGGTGATAACTCTGCAAAGAAAGAACTTGCAGAAGCTAATCTTCGTTTAGTAGTTTCTATTGCCAAAAGATATGTGGGCAGGGGAATGAGTTTTCTTGATTTAATTCAAGAAGGAAATCTAGGCCTAATGAAAGCTGTCGATAAGTTTGACTACACTAAGGGATTTAAATTTTCAACTTATGCAACATGGTGGATAAGACAAGCTATAACAAGAGCTATAGCTGACCAAGCTAGAACAATAAGAATTCCTGTTCATATGGTTGAAACAATTAATAAACTTGTAAGAGTTCAGAGACAATTGGTTCAAGAATTAGGAAGAGATCCACTTCCTGAAGAAATTGCCAAAGAAATGAGTATTGATGTTGAAAAGGTTAGAGAAATTCAAAAAATTGCTCAGGAACCCGTTTCTTTAGAAACACCAATAGGAGAAGAAGAAGATTCTCACTTAGGCGATTTTATACCTGATGAAGAAATTTTATCTCCACAAGATGCGGCAACTTTTACCCTACTAAGGGAACAACTTTCTACGGTTTTGGAAACATTGACTGATAGAGAAAAGAAAGTTTTAACTTTGAGATTCGGTTTAGATGACGGAAGAGCGAGAACTTTAGAGGAAGTTGGTAAAGAGTTTGCAGTTACTCGTGAAAGAATAAGACAAATTGAAGCTAAGGCTATTAGAAAGCTTCGTCATCCATCAAGAAGCAAGAAATTAAAGGACTTCTTAGAATGATTAAGTTATCAAAGCGATTAAGAGCAATTGTAAATTTTTGTGATAAAAATAAAATAATTGCAGATATAGGCACAGATCATGGATTTGTGCCAAATTTTCTATATGAGGAAGATATTAATAGAAAAATAATAGCAACTGACATTTCCTTAAATTCATTAAATAAAGCCATAGAATTTTCAGAGCTTAGGGGAAATAAGGGGAAAATCGAACATATTGTTTGCAACGGTCTTGAAAAAATTCCACCAGTTGATCAGATAATCATTGCAGGTATGGGAGGAATTTTAATCTCTAAAATTTTAGATAGGGATTTTGAAAAGGCAAGACAAGCAGAAAAACTGATTTTACAACCTATGCAACAGGTGGATTATCTCAGAAAGTTTTTATATGATAAGGGTTTTAAAATACTTGATGAAAAAATTGTTTTTGAAGATAATAAATTTTTCCATATAATAGTGGCAAATTATAAGGCAATCAAAGAAGAATATAGAGATATTGATTTGAAGGTTTCAAAGCTTTTGAGGAATAGAAAAGATAAGGACCTTATTGAATTTTTAAAATATCTGATAAATTATAATATTTTTATTATTGAAAATATTGAAGGTTCAAGCACAAGAAGCATTTATAAAAAGGATAAACTCAGAGAGGAAAATATTGAGTTAAAGGAGATATTAGATGAAGTACAAAAGTAAAGAGATTTTTGATTTTATGGATATGTGGGCAAAGAAAGAGTATATGATGAGTTGGGATAATTCAGGTATGCAAATATATTTTGATACATATATTTCTAATATATTCTTGTGCCTTGATGTTGATGATAAGAGTTTAGAAATGGCAAAAAATAATAATTGCCAAGCTATAATAAGTCATCATCCCTTATTTTTTGGTGGTGAAAAAAATATAATCGAAGGAAGCTACAGGGGAGATTTAATTTTATCTTTAATTAATAATAAAATTTCTGTTTACAGTGGTCATACAACCCTTGATGTGGTTAGTGATGGGGTAAACTTTTCTTTGGCTAGATTTTTAGATTTAAAGAACCAAGAAAGCTTAGCCATTGACGATGGTTTACCTATTGGAATTGTGGGCGAACTAAAAGAGGAAAAAAGTCTTGAAGAAATCTTAAAGGACTTTAGGGATAAGTTAAATATTAAAAATATCAGGACTTATGGTAAAGATAAAAAGATAAAAAGAGTTTCTCTATGCGGTGGTGCTGGGTCTTCCTATATGGATGAGGCAATAAAAAACGGCAGTCATCTTTTTATTTCAGGAGATATCAAATATCATGATGGTCAATTTGCCTATGAAAATAATATTATAGCTATGGATATAGGACATTTTCACAGTGAAAAATTAATTCTTCCAAGAATAAAAGAGAAGCTTTTAGAAAAATTTTCTGAACTTAATATTTATATAAAAGATGATTCTTCCTATGAGATGTTTTGATGTTGAATTTATAAAAAAATTTTGTTAAAATGGATGTAAGTAAGTTGGTCAACTGCACAAAATGTGAGGAAAGTCTGCGCTCCACAGAGCAAAGATGCTTGTTAACGACAAGTGGGGGCGACCCCAAGGCTAGTGCAACAGAAATATACCGCCATTATTGGTAAGGGTGGAAAGGCGAGGTAAGAGCTCACCGGATTATTAGTGATAATAATGCCATGTAAACCCCATCTGGAGCAAGACCAAATAGGAAAAACAGATGCTGCTCGTATCTGCCGTAAGGTAGGTCGCTAAAGTCCTCTGGCAACAGTGGAATAAGATAGATAGTTGACAAAACAGAACGCAGCTTATAGACTTGCTTGTAATAAAGTTACAAAAATGTTAAAAATTTCTTAACAATTTTGTAACTTTTTGTTGCTTTTTTGTAACTTCTTTGCTATACTCTAAATATATTAATCTTAGGTATAGGAGTTGTTTAATTTTGTGGTCTATTAAGAATAAGTTGCCAATGGGCTTAGTTGCTCTTTGTGCAGTATCTATAGTAGGTTTAAAAGATACAGGAGTTTTCATAAATGAACATGTTCAAAGAACATACAGTGGAAATGAAATTTCTTTTGCTATAGGTGAACAAGTTAATATAGTAGAAAAGACAGGGAATTCTTATATTGTTAAGAAGGGAAAGGCTAAAGTTACTATCCCTGAAGATAAGATTTTAGTAAAGGAAGTTAATATTCCTACATATAAAGTTGTTAAGAGCTCACCAATCAAAAAAGATGGTAAAGTTGTAAGAAACTTATTTATTGGGGAATATGCTATAGAAGTTAAAAACAATAAAGATACAGTTACAATAAAATTAAATGATGGTACTGTAGGCGATGTTTCTAAATCTGTTGTAGAAAAAGTAGCGGATAAGAGAGAAAATAAAACTGAAGTTAAGGTCAAAAGTAACGCTGTTGCCAAGAGTAATAATGGTAAGTTAAAACTTAAAGCTGGCGAAAGTGTTAGTGTTGTTGACTATAACGATGGAGATTTCATTATTAAAGATGATAATGGAAAGAAATATACTTTAGAAGCTGAAAAACTTTCACTTGAAAGTGGCAAGAAGAGTAACAATGTCCAAGCAAAAGATGAAGCAAAAAATATTATGCTTGCTATGGACAATGATTTTAAAGAAATTGAAAAGATTGCAAAACAAGCCTCTAAAGACAACAGTCAAGATTTTACTGACTTTAAATACAAGAGTTCAGAAAATATTTCACCTACTGCAAGTAAGATCATAGCTTCTGCATATGATAAGATGGGTTCAACTTATGTTTACGGTTCTACTGGAGATGGTGGATTTGATTGTTCAGGTTTAGTATATGCTATTTATAAGGATGAGTTAGGAATTAAACTTCCAAGATCATCAAGTGAGCAGTCTGGCTTTGGTAAGCAAGTTGATAGAAGCGATTTGATTGAAGGAGATTTAATTTTCTTTAACACTACCGGTTCAGGTGTAAGCCATGTTGGTATATACATTGGTGGCGGAAGATTTATTCACGCATCTTCAGGTGCTGGAAAAGTTATTGAAAGTTCACTGTCTGAAGATTATTATTCTAGCAGATATGTAAATGCAACAAGGGTATTTTAATTGAATATTATTATTAATCGTTGGGATTTTTTCCTGACGATTTTTTTTATGTTTTTGAATAAAAGAGTTTTTATTATAATTTAGTAATTTTTGCTTTAAAGTTTTACTATTTAATTTTTTTTGATATAATTTAGGTATTATAGTAAAGGAGAATTTATTTTGGATAATAAAGGGCAAAATCTTGTTGTTGAGATGCGTAACATCACAAAAAAATTTGGTGATTTTACTGCTAATGATGGGATTAATTTAGATATAAGAAAAGGAGAAGTCCACGCACTTTTAGGCGAAAATGGTGCCGGAAAGTCCACCCTTATGAATATGCTATATGGTCTTTTTCAGCCCACAGATGGACAAATTTTTATTAACGGTGAAGAGGTAAAATTTAAAGACCCTAATGATGCAATAAAAAAAGGACTTGGAATGGTTCACCAACATTTTATGCTGATTCAGCCTTTCAATATTGTGGAAAATATTGTTTTGGGAATGGAGCCTTCTAAAGGTATATGCTTGGATATGAAAAAGGCTCGCAAAGATGTTGTTAATCTTTCAGAAAAATATGGTTTTTCCATTGATCCTGATGCAAAAATTCAGGATGTAACTGTTGGTACTCAACAGAGAGTGGAAATTTTGAAGGTTCTTTACAGGGGAGCAGACATATTAATTTTTGACGAACCTACTGCAGTTTTGACTCCACAGGAAATTGAAGAACTTGTTGGAATTATTAATAATCTTAAAAATTCTGGAAAATCTATTATACTTATAACTCACAAACTTAAGGAAATTAAGGAGATGGCTGACAGATGTACAATCATTAGACGTGGCAAAAAAATTAAAACCGTTGATGTTTGTGATGTCAGTGAAGAAGAACTTGCCGATATGATGGTCGGTAGGGCTGTGGTCTTAGATGTTGAAAAATCACCCCAATTGCCTGGTTCAGAAGTTTTAAAAATTGAAGACTTGCACGTTAAAGATGCTCGTGGTGTTTATAAGGTTAATGGTCTTAATTTATCCCTTCACTATGGAGAGATTCTTGGAATTGCTGGTGTTGATGGAAATGGACAGAGCGAATTTTTGGAAGCTTTAACTGGACTTAGAAAAGTAGAAAAAGGAAAAATTATTTTAGATAATAAGGATATAACTAATAAAAAGCCAAGAGAAATTCAAGAACATGGTTTAAATAATATTCCTGAAGATAGGCATAGAAGGGGGCTTGTCCTTGATTTTTCTGTAGCAGAAAATTATGTTTTGGAAAATTATTACAAGGATGAATTTTCAAATAAAGGTATTTTGAATTTTAAAAAAATCAAAGAATATGCAAATAATTTGTCGGAAAAGTTTGATGTAAGACCTAGAGATATTAATTATGCAGTTGGAGATCTATCAGGGGGTAATCAACAAAAAGTTATTCTTGCCCGTGAAATATCAAATGATCCGAGTGTACTTATCGCAGCACAACCAACCAGAGGTCTTGATGTTGGGGCTATAGAGTTTATTAGAAAGTTTTTGGTGGAACAAAGAGATAAGGGTAAGGCTGTTTTACTTGTTTCTTTTGAACTTGATGAAATTTTGGCATTATCTGATAAGATTTCTGTTATTTATGGTGGAAAAATTGTTGGAACTTTCAATAGAGAAGATACTGATGAGAAAGAATTAGGACTTTATATGGCTGGGGGTAAAAATGAAAATCAATAAAAGATTTACTTATACTATTATTGCAATAATTTTTGGTGTCCTTATAGGTTCTTTAATTCTTATCATTAATAATATTAATCCTATAAAAGCTTATAAGGTAATTTTTTTGGGAGCTTTTGGCAAACCTAAATATGTTTCTTGGGTTATTGTAAGGTCTGTACCTTATATTTTAACAGGTCTTTCAGTTGCCTTTGCTTTTCAAACGGGTCTATTTAATATTGGGGCTGAAGGTCAATTTATTGTTGGTTCGATAGGAGCCTTAGTTAGCGGACTTTTGTTAAATCTTCCACCTGTTCTTCATGCAATAGTTGCCCTTATTGTGGGAACACTTTGCGGAAGCTTGTGGGGAGCAATTGTTGGATATTTAAAATCTAACCACAATGTAAATGAAGTTATTTCATCTATTATGCTTAACTGGATTGGATTTTATCTTTTGAATTATTCTTTAACTTTTCCGTCTTTAAGAAGTATAGAATCTGATAATTCATATACTATTAAAGCTAGTGCTAGTATTAGGTTTTTGGGCGAATGGAAAAAATCTCAAGCTGGACGTGCATTTTTATCACATAATAAAATTTTAAGGGATGTATTAAATCCTCCTGTTAACTGGGGAATCATTATAGCTATAATTTGTGCCTTAATTATTTGGTATATTTTAAAGAAAACTACTCTGGGCTATGAGCTTAAAAGTGTTGGTTTCAATGCTGATGCTGCTGAGTATGCAGGTATAAATATTAAATCATCTATTATAAAATCAATGGCAATTTCAGGAGCTTTAGCTGGTCTTGCAGGTGCTATTATGGTATTAGGTGTTAATCATCACATTGGAAAGCTTGCTTCTATGGAAAATTATGGTTTTGACGGAATGGCTGTTGCACTTATTGCCGGTAATGCTCCCTTGGGGGTAATTCCAGCAGCCCTACTTTTTTCTGGACTTAATTATGGTGGAGCAAAGCTTACAACTATTGGAACTTATTCAGAAGTAGTAAAGATTGTCATAGGAATTATTATTATATTTATTTCAATGCCTAAACTTTTTGATATTTTAAAACAAAAATTTAAAAATAATTCCAAAGTTATGAATAAACCTCAAAAGGAGGTAGAAAAAAATGAATGATTTTTTACTTAATTTAGCAAATATTTTATCTATTACACTTTTATATTCTGCACCTTTAATTTATACAGCCTTAGGTGGAGTTATCAGTGAAAATGGAGGGGTAGTAAACATTGGCCTTGAAGGTATGATGTCTATTGGGGCTATTGTTGGGGCTACAGTTGGTTTTTATAGTGGAAATCCCTGGCTTGCATTTTTGTGCGCAGGACTTGGAGGCATGGCACTAAGTTTAATTCATGCAGTTGCTACTGTAAATTTAGCAGCCGACCATGTGGTTTCAGGTATAGCTATAAATCTTTTGGGACCAGGACTTGCTTTATATCTATGCAGATTATTTTTTGATGGAGCTGCCATGAGTAAGGCTATACCCTATCAAAATAAATTACCTATGGTTTTTAAAGGTATTTTCACTTCAGAAAGAATAGGGCGCTATCCAATATTAAAGTATTTAGATATTATTTTTTCTCAATACGTTATAGTTTATATTGCATTTGCCTTAGTTTTTATAAGTTGGTTCGTTTTATATAAAACAAAACTAGGGCTTAGGATAAGAGCTGTTGGAGAACATCCAAGAGCAGCAGAAACTTTGGGTGTTAATGCCTATCTTATTAAATATATAGCTGTTTTAACTTCAGGATTTTTGGCTGGACTTGGAGGAGGAGCAATGTCTTTGGCTGTTGTATCAAACTTCAGAGAAACCTTAATTTCAGGTCAAGGTTTTATTGCTCTTGCAGCCGTAATTTTTGGAGGTTGGAGACCACAAGGGGCTCTACTTGCTTGTCTATTATTTGGAGCTGCACAAGGACTTTCAATTTTCTTAGGATCTATAGGAATTCAGATAGATACTAATTTACTTTCAATGATTCCCTACATCTTAACTCTTGTGGTTCTTGTATTATTTGTTAAAGGTTCAAAAGCACCATCTGCTGATGGCAAGCCCTATGAAAGAAATTAAAAGGAGGTTATTATGAATAATAGAATTGAAAGATTAATTAATAAGCTTAAAGAAAATAATATCAATAATATCCTTATAACGGATACTTATGCAATTTATTATTTTTGTAAAAAATGGTACCATCCAGAAGAAAGACTTGTAATGCTTAACGTATCTTCTGATGGTAGGGTGATTTTATATGTAAATAAATTATTCCCAACTGAAGAATTTGGACCAATATTGAAATGGTATCAAGATACAGATGATCCACTTTCTCTTGTTTTAGAAGATATAAAGGGAAATGTTGGAGTGGATAAAAATTTATGTGCAAAATTTTTGTTACCTCTAATGGAAAGAAGTGATTGCAAATTTATTCTAGCATCTGATCTTATAGATGATTTAAGAGCAATTAAAGATGAAGAAGAAATCAACAAGATGATTAAGTCATCTCAAGTAAATGATATGGCAATGAAAATGATGAAGGATAAGCTAAAAGAAGGAATAAGCGAAAAAGATATGGCTTTATTTTTAAAGGAATCTTATAAAGCTTTAGGTTCATCTGAATTTTCTTTTGACCCAATAGTTGCTTACGGGGCTAATGGAGCTGATCCTCACCACACTACTGATGAATCTTTACCTAAAGATGGTGATTCTATAGTTGTTGATATGGGATGTATTTTAGATGATTATTGCTCAGATATGACAAGAACATTTTTTTATAAGTCAGTAAGCCCTAAGGCAAAAGAAGTATATAATACAGTCTTAGCTGCAAATTTAGCAGGAATTGCTGCAGTTAAAGCTGGAAGACCTGTTTCTGATGTAGATAAGGCTGCAAGAGATGTAATAGAAAAAGCTGGATATGGAAAATATTTCACTCATAGAACAGGACACTTTATAGGACTTGAAACTCATGAAAAAGGTGATGTTTCTTTTACTAATGATAGGCTAATGGAAGTGGGAAATATTTTTTCTGTAGAACCTGGCATATATCTTCCTGGAGAAATTGGAGTTAGAATTGAAGATTTAGTTATTGTAACTGAAGATGGTTGTAAGGTTTTAAATTCTTATGATAAGGATCTTACTATAATTAAGTAAGATTAAAATACTTTTTTTAAAATAAGACAATAAAAGTGGGAGCTATATTATATAGCTCCCTAATTATTATATAGGAGTGCTGGAATCAGCATCTAATACTTTATTTATTTGTTCCATCAATAGTTTTTCATTATCATTAGCAGTTATTGGTCCTAATATTGGATTTCCCATTATTTTTCCATAAGGGTCAAGAACAATTGTTGTAGGGAAGCCTGTAACTGTAAGTGCATATTTACCAGCTTCTGATGAGGAGTCAAAGTAAATATTTTTATATTTTCCACCTTTAGTTTCTAATATTTTTTTTGCTTCCTCAATAGTAGTTTTATTGCCATCAAGGGCTTCAGTGTTTACACCTATAACTTGACCGCCTTTTTCTTTTAGCTTTTCATTTAATTTGTTTAAATCGCCGATTTCTCCAACGCATGGAGCACATCCATTGAACCAGAAGTTCATTACTGTAAATTTAGAATTTTCTATAAGTGTAGAATCTACATCATTTCCGTCAAAATCTTTTCCAGTAAAGCTTGGGAAAGTTTCAGCATTTCTATCAGGCATTTTCTTTGATTGAAGGCTTTGATATTCATTATTTAATCTTTGAATATCTTTTGCTAATACTTTGATTTTACTTATTCCTTCTTCTAATGTTTTTACTTCTTCATCTGTAAAATCACTCTTATTTTCTTCTAACAATTGAGTTAAAAAGTCCTCATAAGGCATATCTTTATTTTCGCCAACTTTAGACTTATCAGCTTTGAGGAATAACTTGTCCCAAAGTTCTTTATCTTTTTCAAAAATTTTATTTTGTTCTTCCATTTTAGCGTCAAGCTCTTTTTTCTTTTCTTGCATATTTTTTTCTTGATCTTTATCAAGTCTTGTTTCTTCTTTAGTTTGCACATTTGCTTCATTATTATTTGAATTATCTTTGTTACAAGCTACCATGAAAAAAACCATCATGGATAAAAGTGCAAGACTAACTATTTTTTTAATTTTCATAATGTACTCCTTTGTTATTATTTTTGTCTTTTAAATATTCTTTTCCATTGCCAAAACCATATCTAAATTCAATAGCTTCTACGGGACAGACATTTATACATACCCCACATCTGATACATTCGTTATGGTTTGGATCTTTACATACATCTACATCCATTTTACATGCTTTGTAGCATTTTTTACATCCTATACATTTATCAAAGTTTACTTTCATTTGCAAGAAAGAAAGCTTATTAAATAGACCATAAAAAGCACCAAGTGGGCATATAAATTTACAAAAAGGTCTGTAAACAAATATACTTGAAAGTGTAAAGGTTAATAATACAAATAATTTCCATGTAAATAATTTACCAAGAGCTGCTCTTATACTTGGATTTACAATAGAAAGCGGAATCGCACCTTCTAAAACTCCTTGAGGGCAGAGATATTTGCAAAAAAATGGATTACCCATACCTATCTCATTTGTTATTAAAAGAGGTAGAAGAAATACCATAAATAAAAAGATAAGATATTTCAAGTATTTTAGGGGTTTTAATTTTTTAGTGGAAAATTTTTTGCTTGGAATTTTATATAGCAGGTCTTGGAAAAAACCAAAAGGACACATAAAACCACAAATAAATCTACCAAACAAAACTCCCATTAAAATTAAAAATCCACTTATATAATAGGTAAATTTAAATTTTGAAGAGCCTATGACAGCTTGAAAAGAACCAATTGGACATGATCCACTAGCTCCTGGGCATGAATAGCAGTTAAGTCCTGGAACACATGCCATTTTTCCCTTACCTTTATAAATATCTCCCTTAATAAAATTAGGTAAATGTATATTTGTTAGGATGCTGGCAAGAAATTGCCAATATGTTCTAAATTTTGAGAAAATTTTTGAAACTTTCATTAACCTATACCCACACATTCCAAACATATTCTTATTGCTTTTGAAAGAACAGTTTGTACTTCATTTCTATATACACCAGTCGCAATCATAAGTACAGAAATTATTAGAAATATAAACTGTAGCTTACTTTTTAATTTGTTCTTTATTTTTATCACCCTTTCTGTAAATCATATGTATATGTTACAATATCCTATATAAAATTTGTGTTAAGAAATTAATTTTTTTTAATTATTTATATATTGGAGGCGAATATGCGCATATTAATAGTTGAAGATGAAAAAGATTTATGTCAAATGATAGCAAAGAGCTTGAAAGAATCTGGATATGAAGTGGATATTGCTAACAATGGAAATGAAGCCATGGAGCTTTTAGATGTAGAAAATTATGATTTAATTGTGCTTGATCTTAATTTGCCGGAAATTGATGGAATGGAAATTCTTGAGGAATTTAGAACTTTTAACCAAGATACAAAAATTATTATTTTGTCGGCAAGAAGTCAGATTAAAGATAAGGTTGAAGGACTTGACAAGGGAGCTAATGACTATCTTTCTAAACCTTTTCATTTAGATGAGCTAGAGGCAAGAATTAGGAGTCTTACAAGGAGAAATTTTATCACCAATAATCAGATGCTAAGCTATAAAAATCTAAGTTTTGATAGCAAAAAAAGGATTGTTAAAATTGATGATAAGGAAATTTCATTAACAAGAAAAGAGTTAGGAATTTTGGAATATCTTTTATTAAACAGGGGACGCCCTATCAGTCAAGAGGAATTAATAGATCATGTTTGGGATTCTAGCGTTGATCTATTTTCTAATTCCATAAGGGTTCATATTTCAGCGCTTAGAAAAAAATTAAAAAAAGCACTTAAATATGACCCCATAATAAATAGAGTTGGTTTGGGTTATCAGTTGGAGGAAGAATAATAAATGAAAAAATTATCTTTACAATGGAGAATTACCATTATGACTTCTATATTAATAGCATTTTCATGTATATGTATAAATTTAATGTCTTATTTTCAAGGTATTTTATATATGGATTCTATAGGAGGTTTTGTGAGTGATTTTTCTAAATATAATGAAGAAAAATTATATATTTCGATTCCATCTGATAAGCTTGATGATTTTTCCGATGAAATTAATCATGAAATAGACAAAAGAAAAGTATCTTTTTCTTATAGGGGATGGATTGCAACCTTTATTGTGACCTGTATATCAGGATTTGTTGCCTACTATGTTTCAGGAAAATCCCTAAAGCCTTTGAAGGAATTTTCTAAAAAAATTGAGGAAATAGAAATGTCAAATATAACAGATTCCTTAGTTAGCGAGGATGAGGTTTTAGAGTTTAGAAATCTAAGCCATTCTTTTAATAATATGTTAAAAAGGTTAGAAGATTCTTTTGAAGAGCAAGGGCAGTTCACAGCTAATGCGGCTCATGAACTAAGGACCCCTTTGGCATTAATGCAAACACAACTAGACCTAATTAAAAAAAATAAAGATATGACTTTTATGGAATTTGAAAAAAATTCCAAAACTTTTGAAAATCAGTTAGATAGACTTAGCAAGCTGACTAAAGTTTTATTACAAATGAGTGAAATTTCTACAATAAAAAGAAATGAAAAAATTGATTTATATCCTTTAATTGAAGAAGTAATGGAAGATTTATCTTATCTAGCAGATGAAAAAAATATTTCAATGGAAATTGAAGGTGATGGGGGAATAATTTTAGGAAGTGATATATTAATTTATAGGGTATTTTTTAATCTTATAGAAAATGCAATAAAATATAATAGAGAAGATGGTTATATAAAAATTAAACTTAAGAGGGATAAAGATAAAATTAATATTGAAATAAGTGATAACGGCATAGAAATTCCCAAAGAATTTAGGGATAAAATTTTCAAAGCATTTTTTAGAGTCAATAAATCTTCATCTGTGTCAGGTTCAGGGCTGGGCTTATGTTTAGTTGATAAAATTATTAACCTTCACAATGGTAAAGTTTTTGTAAAAGATTCTAACAAAGATAAAACTACCATAGGTCTTGAACTTAAGTTAATAAAATAAAGATTGACATTTTAAAAACACAAGAGTAAAATTAATAAAAATGTCTTGATGTATTTTATTAATTTTAAGGAGGAATTATGGATAAAGTGATTGTTAAAGACGATAGAAAAGTTTTACAAGCAATGAAAAAAATTGTTTTAGGTCTTCAACATTTAATAGCGATGTTTGGGGCAACAGTTTTAGTTCCAATTCTTACCGGTTTTGATGTTTCAACTGCAATATTTGCTGCAGGAGCAGGTACTCTTATTTTTCACTTTTGTACAAAAAATAAGGTACCTGTTTTTTTAGGCTCATCTTTTGCTTTTATACCGGTAATTCAGTTGATAGGAAAAACAGAGGGTTTAGAGTATGCTCAAGGTGGCATAATTTGTGCAGGTCTTATATATGTTTTTATTTCATTTATAATTAATAGAATTGGTGTAGGAAAGATTTTAAAATTTTTCCCTTCACAAATTGTTGGTCCAATGGTTATAGTTATAGGATTAAATCTCTTGCCGACAGCTTTAAATATGGCAAAAACAAATATTATTTTATCAGCAGTAACTTTCTCAACTTGCTTGATTCTTTCAAACTTTGCCAAAGGATTTATTAAACAACTTTCCATTATAATTTCAGTAATAATTGGTTATATATTATCCTTGTGTTTAAATGTTGTTGATACTAGCCTTATAAGTCAAGCTTCAATAGTAGCAGTTCCTAAATTTCAACTACCAGCATTTTCTATTTCTGCTATAATAACAATTTGTCCTGTTGTCATGGCAGTATTTATGGAACACTTAGGAGATATAACAACAAATTCTCAAGTTGTAGGAAAGAATTTTATTAAAGACCCTGGTCTTAACAGAACACTTTTAGGAGATGGACTTGCAACAATGTTTGCAGGATTTATAGGAGGACCAGCTAACACCACTTATGGAGAAAATACAGGAGTTTTAGCAATTACAAAAAATTATGATCCATCAATTTTGAGGCTTGCAGCTATATTTGCCATAATACTTTCCTTTGTAGGGAAAATTGGAGGATTTTTATCTTCTATTCCTCAAGCGGTTATGGGCGGAATTTCTGTTGTGTTATTTTCAATGATAGCCCTTGTTGGATTTAAGACATTAAAAAATTCTCACACACAAATGAATTTAAAAAATATTATAATTATTGCAAGTATCTTGATTATAGGTTTAGGCTCTCATCTTGGCTTAAATTTACAGATAAAAATAACAAACCAAGTTTCTTTAAGTGGATTATCCCTTGCAGCCTTAGTTGGTATTTTATTAAATATTATACTTGTAAAATATGAAGAACATGTAAGTAAATAACTTGACAGATTAAAAAGTATATATTATAATAGAAAAGAATTTAAGAAGAAGTCCGCTTCTCACCTTACGCCAAAGGTTTAAGGTTATTTGTAAATTAGTAATTTATTTGCGGACCTTTTGCGTGTCCGCATTTTTTTATGGAGGTGCTTAGAAATTAAAGAACTTCAAATTAATGAAGAAATCAGAGATAAAGAAGTGCGATTAGTTGATGAAAAAGGAAATCAAGTTGGAGTGGTTAATGTTGATCGTGCTTTAGACATGGCAGAGGCAAGTAAACTTGACCTTGTAAATGTTGCTCCTAATGCCAAGCCACCAGTTTGTAAAATTATGGACTATGGCAAATATAGGTATGAGCTAATTAAAAAAGAAAAAGAGGCAAAGAAGAAACAAAAAGTCATAAATATTAAGGAGTTAAGACTTACTCCAAATATTGAAACTCATGATTTAAACACAAAAGCCAACAGAGCTATTGACTTCTTGAAATCTGGCGACAGAGTTAAGGTTGCCGTAAGGTTTAGAGGTAGAGAAATGGGTCATACTGATATCGGTAGAGAAGTTCTTGATAAATTCGTGGAATTGGTTTCTGAGTATGGAGTTGTGGACAAAAAACCTAAAATGGAAGGCAAAAATATGATTATGTTTTTGTCTGCCAAGGATGAATAAAAGGAGGATTTTATGGGAAAGATGAAGACTCACAGAGCTTCTGCTAAAAGGTTTAAAAGAACTGGCAGTGGCAAAATTAAGAGATTTTTTGCTTATAAAGGACATTTAACTGGAAAGAAAACTGCAAAGAGATTAAGAAAACTTAGAAAATCTTCTCTTGTTAGCAAGGGTGATCAAAAGAGAATTGATCACATGATTCCATAAGGGGGTTAAAAGATGGCTAGAGTAAAAAGAGCAGTAAATGCTAAAAAAAGACATAAAAATATATTAAAACAAGCTAAGGGTTATTTCGGAGCTAAATCTAAATTATTTAGACCAGCTAACCAAGCTGTAATGAAATCTTTAAGCTATGCTTATATTGGTAGAAAACAAAGAAAAAGAGATTTCAGAAAACTATGGATTACAAGAATCAATGCAGCTACAAGACTTCATGGAATGAGCTATTCTAAATTTATTTCAGGTCTTAAGAAAGCTGGAGTAAATATCAATAGAAAAATGCTTTCTGAAATGGCAATAAACGATCCACAAGGGTTTAAAGAACTTGTAGATATAGCTAAGGCTGAATAATGAGCGG
>NZ_AEAA01000068.1:0-49637 GCF_000179335.1 Peptoniphilus sp. oral taxon 836 str. F0141 | reverse complement strand
ATTTAAAAAAATTGTAGAAGATACTTTAAAAGATATAGTTGAAAAAGGCGTCGATAAAAAACTACTGCAAGCAACCTTATCTCGTTTCGAATTTAATTACAGAGAAGGTGGAGGAACTCAAAAGGCAATAATATATTATATAAGAGCCTTAAATTCTTGGCTTTATGATAGAAGCCCATTAGAATCACTTGAATTTAATGACATAATAGAAGAAATAAAGACCTCAGCAGATAAGGGTTTTGTCGAAGAATATATAAAAGAAAAAATATTAAACAATAATTATTCTGTAATTTTATCATGTACTCAAGAACTAGATAAAAATCTTAAAGAAGAAAATGAATTAAAAGAAAAATTGAGGGAATTTAAAGAAAGTTTAAGCCCTGAAAAAATTGATAAAATAAAAGAAAATGCAGAAAACTTATTTAAGTATCAATTAGAAGATGATTCTGAAGAAGACAAAAAACAATACCTATGCTTGAACTAAGTGATATCTCACATGGTATTAGTGAGTATAATTGCACAGAAGATAAAATTTCAGATGCTTTATATTTAAGATCTGATCAGGCTACAAATAATATTGTATATACAACTATTTCTCACAATATTGATTTTCTTAATGATGATGAAATTAAAAATCTTCCAATACTGTTAGCTTTAATAGCAAGCCTTGATACAAAAAAATATTCTTATCAAGAGCTAGATAATGAAATTTATATAGCTAGTGGTGGAATTTCTTTTGGATGTTCAACTTATAAAGAAGAAGAAAAAGAAGAATTCAAGCCTAGGCTAAATATAAAATTTAAAGTCTTAGAGGAAAATTTCCATCAAGCAATAGACTTAATTATTGAAATAATTAAAAATACAAAATTTGATGATAAAAAACGAATTAAGGAAATTCTTTTAAGCTCAAAATCACAAATAGAATCAGGCTTATTAATGTCAGGTTCACAAGTGGTTATGGGACTTGTAAAATCTTATTACTCACCAATGGGTTCTTATAACAATAAAGTTTCAGGACTTGATGCTTATAAATATTTGTCAGAACTTTTAAGTGATTTTGAAAGTGAGTTTTCAAAACTTAAAGACAAGTTAATAAAGCTTTATAAAAAAATCTTTAACTCCAAGGATTTGATAATATCTTCTGTTGGTAAGGACGAAGATTTGGATAATAACAAGAAGGCTCTTGAAAAATATATAAATAATTTAAATAGGCAAGAATTCAAAAAAGCTAAATACAGTTTCATTAAGAACAATAAAAATCAAGGGATATACCTTTCATCAAATGTTAATTTCATATCCAAGGGATATAATTTAAAAGATTTAGGCGAAAAATATACAGGAGATAAGGTTGTTCTTGCAAATATTTTATCTTCATCTTATCTGCATACAGAGATAAGGGCAAAAGGTGGAGCCTATGGAGATGGAGCGGTATTCTCAAGAAATGGAGATTTCTTAACTTACTCCTACAGGGATCCTAATGTAGAAAATACCATCAAAGTCTATAATGAAATTCCAAATTATATAAGAAATTTGGATTTATCACAGGATGATTTGAAAAATTATATAATTGGCAGTATGAACTCCTTTGATCCACTTCTTAGCTTATCAGTAATTGATGAACTAAATTTGTCGAAATACTTGACAAAAGTTTTTGACGAAAAAGTCATAGAAAATAAGGAAGAAGCCTTAAAGACAAATATGGAAAAATTAAAATCCTATGCAGATATAATAGAAAAAGCCTTAAATGAAAATTATATAGGTGCCATAGGAAATGAAGAAAAATTGAGAGAAAATTCAAAATATTTTAAAGAAATAATTCCACTCAATAAAAATAATTAATACTATTAAAAAAAAGGACTTTCATTTTTGAAAGTTCTTTTTTATACTATTTGTCAAAAATAATTATATAATTTATAATCAATTTGGAGGTATATATTATGAAAAAAATAATTGGAATTTTATTAGCTTTAACTTTAATAATTCCTGTTTTTGGGCAGGTGAAATCTAATGTTTCAACAAAAACTATTCAAGGAGTTAGGTGTAATGTATGTGAACTTACTTTAGACGAAACTTCAGAAATTCATGTTGCAAAAGGGAAAAATGCCTTAATAGGTGCAGAAAATTTTTATGAAATTGTAAAAAATAACAAGGCTCAAGTAGCGATTAACGGTAATTATTTTGATGCTTATAAAACTTTAGTTCCTATGGCAACAATTATTAAGGATGGAGAAGTTTGGAAAATGGTAGGCACCACACCTTCTTTTTTTGTATTTGATAAAAATAAGGTAAAAATTGATAATTTATCTTTAAAATACAAGGGTTACCTTGATGGTAAAAGAAAAAATGAATGGAATAATGATAAGGGTCTTATGGAATTTAATGTTTTCGATTTATGGTATGTAAATGTTAATCCTACTGATACTGCAGGAATTTTTAAATTCACTAATAAATATAATAATGAATTAAATTTAAGGAATGGAAGAGTTATTGAAGTAGTAAAAGATACTGTAACAAAAATTTATGAGCCAAAAGGAAAAATTTCTTTACCTAAAGATGGATACATAATTTATTTTGGAAAAGATTCTGTAGATAAATCATATATTGACCAAAGATTTAAGCTTGGTAGAAAAGTTGAACTTGTCTTAGTGGATGGCAAGGGTAACGAAACTTTTAAATACAATGGTCAAGATATAAGTTATAGCAAGGTAACAGAACTTGTAGCAGCAGGACCTATGCTTTTACAAAATGGCAAAAATGTTGTAGCAGAAAGTAAGAATAATTATAAAGAAGGAAAAATAAATTCATCCACAGGTCAAAGGTCAGCTATAGGGATTACTAAAAACGGAAAAGTTATTTTACTTACAACTGTAGCAAACGTTGATAAACTTGCTTTAATAATGAATGATTTAGGATGTATTGATGCTATGAATTTAGATGGAGGTGCATCATCAGCATTATTTGCAAATGGAAAAGTTATAAAAAATGCTGGCAGAAATCTTAATACTGTCTTAATTTTTAAATAAAAATCAAAAGAATGTGCTGGTGGCTAAGAATAAATAAAATTTTGCCACCAGTTTTTTAGTGCGAATTATAGAAATTTATATAGAATTTAAAATAAGTATTAATTTAAAAAATTATTTTTGTAAGAAAATTTATTTTAATAAAATATATGCTTAATATATTTAAAAAATAAGTTTAACTAATATAAATTTTAAAAAAATTTAAAAATAATTTTCATATAGAAATCGCTAAAAATCAATATTTGTATAGGGATAAAAAATAATCATAGTAAATTCCTTGGAAAAAATTTCAAAAAAAGCTTTACAATTTTTTCTGACTAAGTTATAATAAGACATAGTTAGTTGATACTAACTATCATTTACTCAAATGATTAGAATTAACTTATGGTTAATTCATATTGCACCCATTTATTATAATGTAGAATTCTACATTATAGCTGTACTTTAATTTAATCTAAGGATACCCCCCTTGAGATTAAAACTTAAATTTTATACCAGTCTTATTTTCCATCCTCTCCTTTCATATTCAGTATGGACGGAAAATACCGAAAGCCACATTCTCCCAAATGTGGCTTTTTGTGTATTTAAAATAATGTGAATGCTATGTAAAAGAAATATTAAAATTTGGTGAAATTTTATAAATTTCTGACACTAAAATTGTAAATTTTTATTGATTGCTTTATACTAAGTGAGGTGATGTTATGGAAAATTTTAATAAATTATTTAAGGATATATTTTTTATTGCTTTTGTGGCTTTGTTGAGTACTATTATGGTTTTTGTTTTATCAACGGCGCCTTTTTTTGAATTAATAAAAAATGTATTTTCTTTTAAACTTGTTATTTTAAATTTTTTACCTCCGTTTTTGCTTGCTTTATTTTTATATGGTTTAAGTGGCAGGGTAAAAATTTCTATCGTTTTAGTTTCAGCTTTTCAAATTATTTTTCTTATTATAAATAGAATGAAAATAATTTATAGAAAAGACCCTTTTAAACTTTCGGATATAAATGAAAGTTTAGAAGCTGTAAAAATGGTGAAAAGTTCTTATTCTCCTGATAAGTTTTCTATAATTTTAGCTCTGTTATTTTTTATATTTTTAGCTATAATATTATTTTTTTATAAAACTAATAAATTGAATTTATCAACAAGAGCAACAATTCTTATAATAAGCCTCGTAATTGGATTTTTCTCATACAAGGGATTTTATATTTCATCAAATGTTTATAATTCTTTGAAAGTTTATGGTAATCCTTTTAATGAAATTGATGTTTATAATTCCATGGGATTTAATTATTCCTTTATTTTTAAAATCAATGCTTCAATGATTAGACCACCACAAAATTATAACAAAGAAGAATATGCCAATAGAGATAGGGAAGATAGAGGGGAAGAAATTTCTGTATTAAAAGCTCAAGAAAAACCAAATATTGTTTGGATAATGGGCGAATCTTTTACAGATTTTTCACAAAATCCCGTATTTTCTTTTGATAAGGGAAATGACCCTAATGAAAATTTTAAAAAGATTTGTAACCAAGCACCAATGACAGGAAGAATTGTAGTGCCTGGATTTGGTGGAGGCACTGGTGATACAGAATTTGATGTTTTAACAGGAACCTTAACTATTGATACAGCTCCAAATGGATCTTATGCTTTTAACATTGTAAAAAATAATACTAAATCTTTGGCAAGTGTACTAAAAAATATTGGCTATAATACTATGGCATTTCACCCAGGTTATGAATGGTTCTACCACAGAAATGTTGTATATCCAAGACTTGGTTTTGATAAATCTAGTTTTCTTGAAAATATAAAAAATCCTGAAAATAAAGGAGATTATTTCAGTGAAGAAAAGTTTACCGATATATATCTAGATGGATTGAAAAAATCTCTTGATTCAAAAGAAACAGTTTTTGATTATGCAGTGGATATTCAAAATCATGGACCATATTTTTATGATAAATATGGACAAACTTTGCCTTTTAATTGCACTAAACCTCTAACAGATGAAGCAAAAGTGTGCTGGGGTTCCTATTTTATAGGAGTAAAAGATATTGATACAATGCTTGGCAGAGTTTATGATTTTATAATGTCTAGACAAGAACCTATAATTTTTGTATTTTATGGTGACCATCTTCCAGCTTTAGGAGAAGACCCTGATGGATACAAACAAATAGGTGTTGATATGAAAGTCGATACTTTAGAGGATGAAATAACTCGTCACTCTACACCTTTTTTTATAACTGCAAATGAAGCAGGAAGAAAATATTTGAATGTAGAAAATGCTAAGCTTACAAAAGGCACAGTAATTTCTGCAAACTTTTTAGGATCAAGTGTTTTAGATATGCTTGGCTTTACAAAAGCTGACAATTTCTTTGAGTATAATTCTAATTTGAGAGATTATATGCCTATTATTTCAAGACATTTTATATATACTAAGGATGCAACTTATCCAAAGGAAAAAGTTGGCGGAGAAGCAGCCCAAAAATATATGGATTACAGGGCATATGAATATTACAGAGTTAATCAAAGAAAAAAATAGTAAATTTTACCTAAGACTTAAAATTGACCTTTTAAACTGATATAATTAAATAAGATTTAAAAGAGGTGTTTTTTTGAAAACAAGCATTATTAAATTAAGCGAAAAAGATATAGATAAGGATAAAAAAGAATTAAAAAAAATAACCGAAACTTTTAAAGAAGGGGGATTAGTTGTTTTTCCGACTGAAACAGTTTATGGATTAGGCGCAAACGGCTTAGATAAGGAAGCTGTGAAAAAAATTTATGAAGCCAAAGGTCGTCCTAATGACAACCCATCAATTCTTCATATTGCAAAAACTTCACAGTTAGATGAGTTAGTCAGTGAAATTCCAAAAATCGCAAAAAAATGTATAAATAATTTTTGGCCAGGGCCGTTGACTATAATTTTTAAAAAGTCTGATATTGTTCCTATGGAAGTTACGGGAGGACTTGATACTGTTGCTATAAGAATGCCGTCAAATAAAATTGCAGCAAAAATTTTAAAAAATGTAAATTTGCCAATAGCAGCGCCTTCTGCCAACATTTCTGGACGACCATCACCCACTAAAGCGAGCCATGTAATTGAAGATTTAATGGGTCGTGTGGATATAATTGTGGATGGGGGAAAATCTATTGTTGGAATTGAATCTACAGTTCTTGATGTAACAACAGATCCACCTATGATTTTAAGACCTGGAAAGGTAACATTGGAAGATTTACAAAAAATTGATAAGTCCATTGGAATAGATAATACAACTATTGATGCAAAGGATAAGTCAATACCAAAATCTCCGGGGCAAAAATACAAACACTATGCCCCAAAGGGAATGGCAACTTGCTTTGTCGGTGAGATGGATGGAATTGTAAATGAGATAAATAAAAGAATAAAAAATTCAAAGGGTAGGGTTGCGGTTCTTGCTACCAGCCAAAATCTTGACAAGTATGTGGGAGCAGACCTTATCCTAAATTTAGGAGATAGAGATAATCTTGAAGAAGTAGCAAATTCTTTATTTGACCTTTTAAGAAAGTGCGATGAAGAAAAAGTTGATGTAATTTTCGCTGAAGGATTTGAATTAAAGGGTATGGGCCTAAGTATTATGAATAGACTTCTTAAAGCCTGTGCCGGTAGGGTTGTAATTGGACTTTAAGGAGGTAAAATGAAAATAGCATTAGGTAGCGACCATGCAGGATTTCATCTCAAAGAAGACATTAAAAAATATTTGCAAGAAAAACAAATAGAAACAATAGATTGTGGAAGTTTTTCTGATCAAAGATGTGATTATCCTGATTTTGGACATAAAGTCGCAAAGACAGTTCAAAATGGAAGTGTTGATTACGGAATAGTTATTTGCGGTTCAGGCATCGGAATTTCAATATCTGCCAATAAGGTAAAAGGAATAAGATGTGCCCTTTGCTCAGAACCATTGAGCGCAAAGCTTTCTAGAAATCATAATAATTGCAATATGCTTGCTATGGGAGCAAGATTAATAGGGCTTGATATGGCAAAAGAAATTGTAGATACTTTTGTTCAAAGCAAATTTGAAGGCGGTAGACATATAAGAAGAGTAGAAAAAATAGAGGAGGATTTATGAGTTTAAAAATAATGGATCATCCATTAATAAAGCATAAGATGACCATACTTAGAAAGAAAGAAACAAGTTCTATGGAATTTAGACAAATAACAACTGAAATTGCAACTCTAATGGGATATGAAGTTACAAGAGATTTAGAGTTGAGAGATATTGATATTGAAACACCTCTTGAAAAAACGGTTGGTCAAGAAATTTCTGGTAAAAAAATAAGTATAGTTCCAATATTAAGAGCAGGTATTGGAATGGTTGATGGACTTTTAACAATTGTACCCTCTGCAAGAGTTGGTCATATAGGAATGTATAGGGATCCAGAAACATTAAAACCAGTAACTTATTATTGCAAACTGCCAAAAGATATTGAAAACAGATTAGTAATTCTTCTTGATCCGATGCTTGCAACAGGAGGAACTTTAGTAGAAGCTATTGATGAATTGAAAGCAAAAGGAGCTACAAAGATAAAAAGTTTGAACTTACTTGCAGCACCTGAAGGCATAAAAGCAGTTCAAGAAAAACATCCAGATGTAGATATTTATGTTTGTGAAGTTGATAGATGTTTAAATGAACACGGATATATTTTGCCCGGTTTAGGAGATGCCGGAGATAGATTGTTTGGTACAAAATAATATGATAATTAAATATTATTTAAAGCCTTTTTTATTAGCTTTTGTTTTCACTTTACTTATAACACCAGTAGTTATATACCTTGCAAAAAAGTTTAATTTTCTAGATATACCAAAGGACAACAGAAGGATGCACAACAAGCCTATGCCCATAGGTGGTGGCTTGGGAATGTATATAGTAATAAGTATCCTCAGTCTTTATTTTTTAAAATTAGACAGGATGCTTGTTATGTTGCTTATAGGTTCAACTATTATTGTTGTTTCAGGACTTATTGATGATAAGAAAAGTTTGAGTCCAAAGATGAAACTTCTCTTTCAGGTTCTTGCAGCGGTATGCTTGATAATAGGTGGGGTAAAAATAGAATTTTTTACAAATCCTTTTGAAGCTGAACAAATGCTAGAACTTATAAATTTACTTTCAATACCGATAACAATTTTTTGGGTATGTGGAATCACAAATACTATTAATTTGATAGATGGATTAGATGGTTTGGCAGCAGGTATATCAATGATATGTGCCATATCAATGTTTTTTATCACGAGAAGAATAAACCATATAGCAGTTACCTTTATTTGTGTTCTAGTTGCAGGTGCATGCTTGGGATTTTTGCCTTACAATTTTAACCCAGCAAAAATATTTATGGGGGATACAGGAGCCTTATACTTAGGTTTTATGCTTTCCTTTATAACAATTCAAGGAGTAATGAAACAAGCAGCTATACTGATGATGTTTGTTCCTCTCTTAGCCCTAGGAGTGCCTGTTTTTGATACAGCCTTTGCTATGGTTAGAAGAAAATTGCATGGAAAATCAATAGTGGAAGCTGATAAAGGTCATCTTCATCATAGACTACTAGCAAAAGGATTAAATCAAAAACAAACAGTATTAATCTTATATAGCATTTCTATTATATTTGGAATTTTGGCTAATTTTATTGCTGATTTCAAATCTCAAGTAGGTTTAATCGTTTCAATTCTAATAATAGTTGCTATAATATTAATAGGAATATTTAGTGGAATGATTTCAAATAAGGAGGAATAAATGAAAGTTTTATTTGTATTTGGAACCAGACCTGAAGCAATAAAAATGGCTCCTGTTATAAAAGAAATTGAAAAACACAAAAACATTGAAAGTTTAATATGTGTAACTGGTCAACATAGACAGATGCTTGACCAAGTTTTAAAAATTTTTAATATTAAACCCGATTTTGACTTAAATATTTTTAAAAAAGGACAAAGTCTTACAGACATTACAACACAAAGTCTACGAGGGCTTGAAAATATTTTAGATGAGCAAAAACCGGATATACTTTTAGTGCAAGGAGATACAACAACTGTATTTGCTGCGGCACTTGCAGCTTTTTATAAAAAAATAAAAATAGGCCATATAGAAGCAGGTCTAAGGTCAGGAAATATTTATTCACCATATCCTGAGGAAGCAAATAGGAAATTAGTATCAGTAATTTCAAACTTTAATTTTGCACCAACACAAAACAATAAAAACAATCTCTTGAAGGAAGGATATGATGAAAAGAATATTTTTGTTACTGGAAATACAGTAATTGATGCTCTAAAATATACGGTAAAAGATAATTACAAATTTGAAAATGACTTGTTAAATAATATTGACTATAAAAATAAAGATGTAATATTACTCACTTCACACAGACGTGAAAATTGGGGAAAACCCATGGAAGATATATTTTCAGCTTTTTCAGAAATAGTTAATGAAAGAGAAAATGTAGAAGTAATATTTCCTATGCATCTAAATCCTCTTATAAGAGAGATTGCTCACAGGCATTTTGATGGTTTAGATAGAGTTCATTTAATTGAACCCCTATCATACCTACCTTTTTCAAACTTGATGAATAAGGTTAAATTTGTTGTAACTGATTCCGGAGGAGTTCAAGAAGAAGCCCCATCTTTGGGTAAACCTGTTTTAGTAATTAGAAATGAAACAGAAAGAAGAGAGGGCGTAGAAGCTGGAACTGCAAAGCTAATCGGTGTAAAAAAAGAAAATGTGTATAAAAATATCATAGAACTTCTAGACAATAAAAAAGTTTATGATAAAATGAGTAAGGCTGTAAATCCTTATGGAGATGGGAAAGCTTCTATACGAATTGTAGAAATTTTAGAAAAAATATATAAATTTTTTTCAAAATGTAAAATTGGTGAAAAACGTCTATTATTAGACTTTTTTTAGGGTATAATATGAGTGAAATGTCTAAGGAGGTAAAACATGAAAGGGAAAACCATGGACCAAATTAAAATTGGAGACAGTGCCAGTTTTACGAAGACAATTACGGAAAGTGATGTATATACCTATGCTGGTATTACAGGAGATTTAAATCCAGCCCATATCAATGAGGTAGAAGCTGAAAAAGGAATCTTTAAAACGAGAGTAGCCCACGGTATGCTAACAGCAGGGCTTGTATCTGCGGTTTTAGGAATGCAACTTCCTGGACCTGGAACTATTTACCTTGGGCAAGAATTAAAATTCACCAAACCTGTTTATTTTGGTGACACCATAACTGCAAAAGTTGAGGCCACCGAAATCGTTAAGGAAAAAATTTTAAAATTAAAAACAACATGCACAAATCAAAAAGGTGAAGTAGTTTTAGAAGGAGTGGCAAGTGTTATGCCACCACGTGCATGACAAGGAGGAAAAAAATGGAAGATAGAATAGTTATAGCATCAGCAGCAAGAACTCCAGTAGGTGCTTTTGGTGGAGCATTTAAAACAGTAGGACCTGTAGAATTAGGTATCGTAGCTGTAAAAGAAGCAATGAAGAGAGCGAAAGTATCTCCAGAAATGATTGATGAAGCTTACATTGGAAATGTTTTGCAAGCAGGACAAGGACAAAACGTTGCAAGACAAATAGTTTTAGGTTCTGGAATTCCAAAAGAATGCCCAGCAGTAACAATAAATATAGTTTGTGGTTCAGGTCTAAGAGCAGTTTCACTTGCAGCCCAAGTAATAAAAGCTGGAGATGCAGAAATTGTTTTAGCTGGTGGTAGTGAAAGTATGTCAGCTTCAATGTATGGTATTCCAAGCTCTAGATGGGGAGCAAGAATGAATGACAAAACATTAGTTGACTTAATGATCAAAGATGGTCTTTGGGATGCATTTAATGATTACCACATGGGAATTACAGCAGAAAATGTTGCTGAAAAATATGGAATAACTAGAGAAATGCAAGATGAATTAGCTTGCAGATCTCAAAATAACGCGTCAAAAGCAAGAGCAGAAGGAAGATTTAAAGACGAAATCGTACCTGTTGAAGTTAAGGGACGTAAGGGAAAAGTTACAGTAGTTGAAGATGATGAATTTATTAGAGATGGAGTAACTGTAGAATCCTTAGCTAAATTAAAACCAGCTTTCAAAAAAGATGGCGGTACAGTAACAGCAGGTAATGCTTCAGGTATAAACGATGGAGCAGCAATGTTAATAGTTATGAAAGAATCTAAGGCTAAAGAACTTGGAGTAACTCCACTTGCATACATTATTTCTTATGCAACTTGTGGTGTTGATCCTAAAGTTATGGGTACAGGACCTATTCCATCATCAACAAAAGCCCTAAAGTTAGCAGGACTTACAGCAGATGACTTAGACTTAATTGAAGCAAACGAAGCTTTTGCAGCACAAGCTTGTGCAGTAAATCAAGTTATGAAATTTGATATTTCTAAAGTTAATGTAAATGGTGGAGCTATAGCAATTGGTCACCCAATTGGAGCAAGTGGCGCAAGAATTTTGACAACTTTACTATACGAAATGCAAAAAAGAGATTCCAAGAAGGGTCTTGCAACTCTTTGTATAGGCGGAGGAATGGGAACTGCTTTAGTTGTCGGAAGGGACTAAAATGGATTATAAATATTTGAAAGTTGATTGTAAGGACAACGGAATAGTTGTCCTTACAATTTCTAGAGAAAAAACATTAAACTCTTTAAATACTGAAGTATTAAAAGAACTTAGCGATTTTTTTGAAAATATATTTGAAGATGATGATGTAAATGTAGTAATTTTAACAGGTGCAGGAAAATCTTTTGTAGCTGGTGCAGATATTGGTGAAATGGCTACACTTTCAGCCACTGAAGGCTATGATTTCGGTAAGCTTGGTATGGATACGCTTATGAAAATAGAAAAAGGTAAGAAACCTGTAATTGCTGCTGTAAATGGCTATGCCCTTGGCGGTGGATGCGAAATTGCCTTAGCCTGTGATATAAGAATTGCATCAAAACGTGCTAAATTTGGACAACCTGAAGTAGGCTTAGGTATTATTCCAGGCTTCGGTGGTACTCAAAGGCTTATAAGAGCAATAGGACCAGGATATGCTAAAGAAATGATATTCACAGCAAAAATGATTGATGCCGAACAAGCAGAAAGATGGGGACTTGTAAATCACGTTTACGAAGCTGATGAGCTTTTAGATAAGGCTTTAGAAATGGCACAATTAATAGCAAGCAAAGCACCAAAGGCAATTCAATATTCAAAATCAGCCATAGAAAGTGGTTCTCAAACAGATATTGAAACAGCAATGGAAATTGAAAGAACATCTTTTGGTCTTTTGTTCTCAACAGATGACCAAAGAGAGGGTATGAATGCCTTTTTAAATAAGAAAAAGGCTAATTTTATTGGTAAATAAGGAGAAAAAATGAAAATAGCTGTAATTGGTTCAGGCACCATGGGCGCAGGAATTGCACAATCAATGGCTGCCTATCACCAAGTTGTTGTAAGAGATATAAATCCAGATGCACTGAAAAATGCAATGGAAAAAATAAAAAAAGGATACGAAAAAAATGTATCAAAAGAAAGAATGACAAAAGAAGAAATGGAAAAAGCCATTTCAAATATAACTTTGTCACCAAATATTGAAGATATTAAGGATTGCGACTTAATTATAGAAGCAGCAACAGAAAATCCTAAGATAAAAAAATCAATATTTGCTGAATTAGATGAAGTTTGTCAAGAAAAAACAATCCTTGCTTCAAACACATCTTCATTATCAATAACAGATATTGGTCAAGCAACAAAAAGACCTGAAAAAGTTATAGGAATGCACTTCTTCAATCCAGTTCCTCTAATGAAATTAGTAGAAGTAATTTCAGGACAAAAAACTGATGCAAAAGTTAAAGAAACAATAATTAACCTTGCAAAAGAAATAGGAAAGACTCCAGTTGAAGTTGAAGAAGCACCAGGATTTGTTGTAAATAGAATTCTTATACCAATGATAAATGAAGCTATTGGAATCTATGCAGAAGGAGTAGCTTCAAAAGAAGATATAGATACAGCAATGAAACTTGGAGCTAATCACCCAATGGGACCACTTGAACTTGGAGATTTAGTAGGACTAGATATAGTTCTTGCAATTATGGAAGTTCTTTATAGCGAATTTGCTGATCCAAAATACAGACCACATCCATTACTTAAAAAGATGGTTAGAGCAGGTCTATTGGGTAGAAAAACTAAAGAAGGTTTTTATAAATATTAATAAAAGACTAAACTCTTATATATAAAAAAGAGATGCTAAGGAATAGATAATCTGTTTTTAGCATCTTTTTTATTGAGATTTTATATAATATTTCTAAAATAAATAGAACTTATAAGAAATCATAAGTAATTTTTATGTAATCATCAAGTAAATTCAACTTTTGTATTATTATTTTTTCGAAAATATACAATACCAAATTACATTTTCTTGTTCGATTATTTTGTGGGAAGTGTTTGCTGGTATCTCTAAGAAATCTCCTTCTTTTAAGTTTATAATTTCATCATTTATTAATAATTTAGCTTTTCCTCTTGCAACAAGGACAAGTTCCAAATTTTCTTCTTTCATAAAATCTGTCTTTTGGTTTAAAGACACTATTCTTAAAGCTTTTATGTTTTGATTTTCAAAAATAATTTCTTCTATTTCTTTATCTTCAGAAAAATGTACATTTTCAAATATATTAAATCTTTTCATCTAAATTAATTACCCTTTCTATTCCTAATTTTTTTATGTCATCGTAGTCGTGGCTGATGTAAATGAGTGTCTTCTTATCTAAAAATAATTTAATGCTATCAAGTATTACTTTTCTAGTTTCTTCATCAATTTCTCTTACTGCTTCATCTAAAATTAGAAGTTGGCAAGGATAAATTAAGGCTCTTAAAAGTGCAAGCCTTCTTTTCATACCTCCTGATAAATTTTTGACCAGGGTATCTGCATTTCCATCTAATTTCATAAGAGATAAATATTCTTCGCATTTTTCTTTAGTCATGGGACAAATAATATTTAAATTTTCATATGCGGTAAAATCTTCTAAAAGCCTATTTTCTTGAAAGACTACAGATATTTTATCTGTTACAAAAACTTGACCCTTATCAGCTTCTATATTTTTTAGTATTAAATTTATAAGTGTAGTTTTACCCACACCTGTTTTACCAATAATGGCTACTTTTTCGTTTTCTCCAATTTCCAACGAAAAGTTATCAAATACTTTTTTATTCTTAAATGATTTATAAATATTTTTTAAAGATACTATCATAAGAACCTCCTTAAGATGAAAAGGATGATTTTTTCAAAAATTATGGCTATTATCATTGCCACAAAGGTATAAGAAAAAAGATTTGCTATATCTAAATAAACTTTTGATTCATAGAGCATTCTACCAATAGTCTTATCAGCTATTCCGATTACCTCGGCTGAAAGTCCAGCTTTAAAGGAGATGCCCATGGCAAGAGATGCACCTGAATAAAGATAGGGTTTTAGGGAGTGAAGATATATATATTTAAGCTTATTTTTAGTTGATATGGAAAAAATTTTTGCCATTTCTAAAATCTTATAATCTATGGAAAGTAGACCTTCTAGAATATTTGTATAAAAAATCGCAAAACTCATAATTGCAGGTATAAATACAGATAAGTATTTAGAATTTAAAAACATCAACAGTAGCATTATAAATGAAACTACAGGTACAGATTTTATAAATTGGACTAGAGGATATATAAAATCTTTAAATGTCTTGAATTTATATGAGATAAAGCTAAGTATAACTCCTATAAAAAGTCCTAACAAAAATCCCATAAGAATTTTCCAACTTGTATTAAAAATAGCAAGGTAAAAAGTTTTATCTTGTAAATTCTCTAAGGTTTTTAAGAAAACTTTAAAAGGAGATACAATCAGTATCTCCTCATTAATTAATAGGGCAAAAATTTGCCAAATTACTATCCAAAATATTGCAACTGAAAATTTTTTAAGCTTCTTTGTAGTAGAAGTTTTCATCAGGCAGTTTACCTCCTACTGCTTTTGGATCTTGGTCAAAAAGTGTTTTTAAGTATGCGCTTAAAACTTTTTGCATTTCATCACCGCTTACAAAATGAATATTGCAAGAAGGAATTGCTTTTTGGGCAATTGGAGCTTTTACTATATCATATTTTTCAGATAATTTTGCGGCTTCTTCTGTATTTTTATTGACATATTCTACAGATTTTTTGTATTCTTCTAAGAAACTATTAACTGCATCTTTGTTTTCATCAATAAAATCACTTCTTCCAATCATTACGCCTGTTACAAGTTGAGAATCTCCAGGTAATTTATCCCAAATATCAGTTAAAGAAAGGTTGGTTTTTAAGCCTTGGACTTTAGTTTTTGCAACAGTTAAAAATGGTTCTGGAAGCATTACAATAGCATTTTCATCGGCTGCTAAAGCACCGACTACTTCTGTATGTTCAGATTTAAAATCAATTGTAAGGTCTTTGTCGGGGTCAATACCTGATTGTTTTAATACATATCTTAAAGCATATTCCGGTGTTGCACCTTTACCTGAAGTTATAATTGTTTTTCCTTTTAAGTCATCTAGTGATTTTATATCTTGCTTTGATGCAATATATAAAACACCAAGAGTATTAATATTTAAAACTTTAATTTTTCCTTGAGTTTTTTGGTATAAAACTGCTGCTAAGTTAGCAGGAACTGCTGCTAAGTCAAGTTCTCCCTTTACAATTTTTGTTACAACTTCATCAGGTGAGTTGAAAATTTCATAATTGTAATTATTTGATGCATTCTTATTATCGGAATCATCAAAAAGTTTTACTAAACCTAAAGATGTAGGTCCTTTCAAAGCTCCAAGTTTTATATCTACCTTTGAGCTTTCATCAGTAGATTTATTTTCTTCTGTATCTTTTTTATTGTTTACAGCAGCATTTGCTGTGTTTTTGTTATTTTCCTTAGAATTTGCACTATTTGCTCCTTGACCACAGGCTGTAAGCATAAGTGTTGAAATTAGAAAAATAGTAAATAATGAATATAATTTCTTTTTCATAATACACTCCCTATTTTTAAAATATTTAACTCTAGTATAGCACAAAGTTTCAAAATTTTTTCAAAATTATGCTATACTAAAATGAAAAGAACAAGGGAGGCATAGATGCTTTATATTATAGTAGGCAATTCTGGAAGTGGAAAATCCACCTTAGCTAAAGATTTAAAAGACCGTGGGTACAATAGAATTATAACTTACACGACAAGACCAAAAAGACCTGGTGAAATCCATGGTGTTGATTATTTTTTTATTGACAGAGAAGAATTTCTAAAAAGATATAATAACGATGAATTTATTGGACCGACAAAGTATGCGGGAAATTTTTATGGAACATTAAAAAGCGACTTAGAAAAAGCGGAAAAATCAAAAAATCCAATGATAATAATAGTTGACCAAAATGGACTTGAGAAGATAAAAAAGTTAATTCCAAAAGCTAAATGTATTTATCTTGATTTAGATGATAGTACTAGAGAAAAAAGATTAGAAATTAGAAACGAAAATGAAGAAACGATAAAAAAAAGAATGAAAGAAGTATTTGATTTTTCATCTATGTGTGATTACAAGATAAGTGCAGATAAAAGTGAAGTTCATACATTAAATGAAGTATTAAAGATAATAAAAAATTCATGATATAAAAATGGTCGGAGTGAGAGGATTTGAACCTCCGGCTTCATGGTCCCGAACCATGCGCGCTACCAAGCTGCGCTACACCCCGATACGTTTTATATTTTACAATAAAAAACTTGTAATTGCAATTTTAAAATAAGGCAGATGTTAAGAGTAGGATCTTTTAAAGATATCCTATTTTTTTGTAAAAAAAAGATTGAATGGTAATGATTTTTATTATATAATTCTGTTAGGTTAGGCTAACTTAATAATTATGCCTAAATTTATTTTGGAGGTTATATGAAAAAATTATTATTACTTTTTGTCTTATTGATAGGTTTAACAGCTTGTGGACAATCAAAAGACAATACAAATAAAGCTAATACTAGCGATTCACAAAAAACTGAAGTTGCAGAATCTAAAAAGATGGTAACTACAACAACATCATTTTTATATGATATGACAAAAGTTTTGGCTGGAGATTATGTTGATGTTGACATGGTAATTCCAGCAGGAGAAGATCCACATCTTTATATTCCAAAAACTAAGGATGTTGAAAAAATTACAAATGCCGATTTAGTTTTGTTCCACGGTCTTCATTTTGAAGGAAAGATGGTTGATATCTTAGAAAAAAATGGTGTAGATTTATCGGCTAATTTTCCTAAGGATAAAATCGGACAAATGGATGAAGGCGGAAAAACTATTGTAGATCCGCATTTTTGGTTTGATATTTCTTTATATAAGCTTGCTTGTGAAAATGCTGCAAAAGCCTTAGATGAACTTGTACCAGAACATAAAGAAGATATTGATAAAAATTTACAAAATTATTTGAAAAAACTTGATGATTTAGATGCTTATAATAAGAAAAGGCTTGGAGAAATCAAAGAAAGCTCAAGATATCTTATAACTCCCCATGATGCATTTAATTATTTTTCAAGAGCATACAATATAAAAGTTGTTGCACCACAAGGTGTTTCTACTGATTCAGAAGTTGCAAATAAGGATATTGAAAGCACTGCTAATTTTATTGTTGAACATAAAGTACCGGCAATATTTGCAGAATCAACAACTGACCCTGCAAGGATGGAAAAGTTAAAAGAAATGTGTAAGTCTAAAGGATTTGATGTGAAAGTTGTATCTGGAGATGGAAATGAATTATTTTCCGATTCTTTAGCTCCATCTGGTCAAGATGGTGATAATTATATAGATATGTATAAACATAATGTTGATTTGATTGTAGATAATTTAAAATAGGTGAAATAATGAAGGATACAGTTATAAGTGTAAAGAATTTAACTATTGCTTATAATGACAAACCTGTATTATGGGATAATAATATAGATTTTGTAAAAAATTCTATTACCGCCATAGTTGGACCTAATGGAGCAGGGAAATCTACTCTTTTAAAAGGTATTTTAGGTTTAAAAAAAATCCTTTCCGGGAAGATTGAGATTGAAGGCAAAAACTTGAAGGATGTGAAGAAAGAGATTGCTTATATACCTCAATCTTCTTCTGTTAATTGGGATTTTCCAACAACAGTTTTTGATGTGGTTTTAATGGGGCGATATGTTCATTGTGGTTGGATTAAAAGACCTAATAAAAGCGATAAGAAAAAAGCCCTTGATGCAATAGAAAAAATAGGTTTAAGTCAATATAGAGATAGGCAGATATCACAGCTTTCAGGAGGTCAAAAGCAAAGAGTTTTTATTGCAAGAGCAATTGCATCTGATGCAAATATATATTTTATGGATGAACCTTTGGCAGGTGTTGATAAAAAAACTGAAGGAATTATCATGGAATTTTTGAGGGATTCACAAAAAATGGGAAAAACTTCCATAGTTGTTCATCATGATTTAAATACTATAAAAAAATATTTTGACCATTTGGTAATTATTAACAAAAGAATAATTGCTCAGGGTCTTGTAAATAATGTTTTTACAAGCGAAAATATTGAGATGGCTTTTGGAGGGGAATTTCTTGTTTAAATATGAAGTTATAAGTTCTTATGCATTTTTAGTTGTAGCTTTAGGAACCTTATTTTTATCAATTGCGGCTGCAAGTCTTGGAACTATTACAGTTTTAAAGGGTCAATCTTTAATTGGAGATGCAATAGGGCATAGCAGTTTTCCAGGACTTGTACTTGCTTTTATTTTATTTGAAAGAAGAGAGCCTTTGATTCTTCTTTTGGGAGCAATTTTTTCCGGGTCTATAGCTTTTATATTGATACAAATTGTAAATAAAAATACAAAAATCAGCCTAGATACAATTTTAGCCGTCGTTTTATCAACTTTTTTTGGTATGGGTATGGTTTTGAAATCCTATATTCAAGGAAATCCCAATTTTCTTAAAGCTTCACAATCTGGCTTGCAAAATTATATTTTTGGTCAAGCTGCGTATATGCTTATGGCGGATGTGAAACTCATATCTATAATTTCTTTATTATCATTACTACTTATTGGAATTTTTTACAAGGAGATTAAACTTTTTGTTTTTGATGAAGTTTATGCTCAAAGTATAGGCATAAATTGTAAGATAGTTTATGGGATTATTATGCTATGTTCTATGAGTGTTATTGGTGCAGGCTTAAAGCTTGTTGGGGCGATTTTAATTTCTTCTCTTTTAATTGTACCAGCTATAACTGCCTTGCAATGGTCTAATAATTTTTTTAAAGTTATGGTAATCGCATCTTTTGTGGGAGGATTTTCTGCCATCACAGGAACTTATATTTCAACAGTTTATTCAGGAATGAGCACAGGACCGACTATTATTGTAACTATGACAATACTTGCATTTTTATCTCTGATATTCGGACCTAAAGGGTATTTGGCAAATTATAGGAAAAGGAGTAAATATAAATGAATAAAATGATTTTTTTAATACTTTTTATGACTTCTTTGTCCTGTAGTCTGATTGGAGTTTTTTTAATTTTTAGAAATTTATCTATGGTAACCGATGCCATAAGTCACAGTGTTCTTTTGGGAATAGTTTTGGCATATTTTGTCTGTGGTGATATTTCATCTAATTTTCTAATAATAGGAGCAGCAATATTTGGTCTTTTAACTGTTTTTGCCATTGAAACTTTATCGAGTACAGGTCTTGTTAAAAATGATGATGCAGTCGGAATAATCTTCCCCTTATTCTTTTCATTGGCTGTAATACTTATATCTAAATATGCAAGAAATGTTCATATAGACACAGATGTTGTTTTGATGGGAGAAGTTATTTTAGCACCTTTAAATACTGTAAATATTTTATCTATAGAAGTTCCAAAGGCACTAATATCATCAAGTTTAATTTTACTTATTAATTTAACTTTTATTACTGTATTTTATAAAGAGCTTAAACTTACAACTTTTGATCCAGATTTTTCAACAATAAGTGGATTTTCTTCTTTAATGTTATTTTACTCTTTAATGGCACTAAGTTCTTTAACAGCAGTTGTATCCTTTGACTCAGTCGGGGCAATATTAGTTATATCCTTTTTTATAGTTCCTGGTGCTACTGCATTTTTATTAACAACGAAATTAAAAAATTTATTAATTTTATCTGCTTTATTTTCTTTAATAAGTTCTTATTTAGGTTTTATTTTTGGATATGCCTTTAATGTATCAATGGCAGGAATGACTGCCACAGTATCAGGAATTCTATTTTTCTTAGTTCTATTATTTAACAAAAGAGGTTTGATAACAGAAATTTTTCTAAGACGAAAAAATAAACAATTAGTAAAAATTCATCTGCTTTTAATCTATATTGGTGATAGTGCACAAGAAGAAGATGCTCAAAATAAGCTTGGTTTTGCAACAATAAATACTTATCTGAACTGGGATAATAAAACTTTAGAAAAAGTTTTGGAGTATTTAACAAAAAAATCTTACATAGATAGAGATTGTAAGAAAAAAATGTATAATTTAAATACTAAAGGTGTTGAAAAATACAGGGAACTTTTAAGAGATTATAATTTATGTTAGGGATTTAACCAATTAATATCTTGACAAAGAATAAAAAAAGCAATAAAATAAAAAAAAACCGAAGAAGTTTTTTTCATAATGGCAGAAATAATTTCTGCCATTTTTTATTGTTAATAGGCAAGTTTCTCAAACGTCCACAATATTTTACCAGGATGGTATGGAGGGAATCTAACTGTAGGAGGATAATGAATGAAGACCACTGAAAATTTTGGAGTTAAAGTTTTTAATAAGGAAAAGATGAAAGAAAAACTACCTTATCCAATATACTTAAAATGGAAAGATGCTCAAAGGGTAGAAAAAGATTTAGATAAGGAGAGTGCTGATGCCATTGCTCATGCCATGAAAGATTGGGCTATTGCAAATGGAGCAACACATTTTGCACATTGGTTTCAACCCTTAAATGGTCATACTGCAAAAAAATATGTAGCATTTTTAGATAGGACAGTTGACGGAGATCCTATTGAAAGATTTTCTGGAAAAGAATTAATAAAAGGAGAGCCCGATGCTTCATCTTTCCCATCTGGAGGTATGCGTTCAACCTTTGAAGCAAGAGGCTACACTTATTGGGATTTAACTGCAAATTCTTTTATTATTGGAAATGTTTTATATATTCCAACAATTTTCATGTCTTATTATGGAGAAAAACTTGACAAGAGAGGACCACTTTTGGATTCTTGCAATATTCTATCTGATGTAGGAAGGGATATTGTAAATTTATTTTCAGATACTCACGCTTACAGGATGCGTGTTAAGGTTGGTTTGGAACAAGAATTTTTCTTAGTTGATAAAAAACTTTATGATAAAAGATCTGATCTTATAAACATTGGAAGAACTCTCGTTGGAGCCCCATCACCAAAGGGTCAAGAGTTTGAGGATAGATATTTTGGTCAAATTCCAAAAAGAGTAGAAGAATTTTATAAGGATGTAGATAAGAGGCTTTGGGAACTGGGCATTTATTCAAAAACAGAACATAATGAAAATGCACCATTGCAATTTGAGTTGGCAAGTATTTTTGAAAATGCCAATGTAGCAATTGACGATAACCTTTTATGCATGAATATTTTAAAAGAAGAAGCTTTAAAGCATGGTATGGTATGTCTACTACACGAAAAGCCCTTTGATGGAGTAAATGGTAGTGGTAAGCATAACAATTATTCCATAACTACAAACTATGGTCTTAACTGCTTTGAACCAGGCGAAGACCCCTACAATAACAATGTTTTTCTACTTTTTACAGCAGCTATTATAAAAGTTTGCCATAAATATCAAACTTTGCTTAGATTATGCTCATCTTCTCCGTCAAATGACTACAGATTGGGTGGTCTTGAAGCTCCACCGGCAATTATTTCCGTATTTTTGGGATCTGATTTGGAAGATTTATTTAATGCCATCAGGGATGATGAAGAGTATAGTAATGATTCAAAAAGTAAATTTAGAGCCTACTCTTTAAAGGACATACCTCTTGATGCATCTGACAGAAATAGGACTTCTGCCATGTCTTTTACAGGAAACAAGTTTGAATTTAGAATGCTTGGTTCTTCAAAAAATGCTTCTGATATTAATATATGTCTTAACGCTGCAATGGCTGAAGTTTTGGGTGAAATGAAAGATATACTTATGCCATATAAAGATGACAAGATTAATTTGAGAAAAAAAGTTCTTGAAATTGTTAAAGATGTTATGAAAAAACATGGAGATATTGTTTATTCAGGCGATAATTATTCAAAAGAATGGAAAGAAGAAGCTATAAAAAGAGGATTAAAAAATCACAAAAATTATTTAGAAGCCCTTTTAGATGCAAAAAATTTGGATTTGAAAAAGATTTTTATTGATTCAAATATCTTTACCTCTAATGAATTGAGAGCTTTATATGAAATTTCATGTAAGGAAATTATTAATTATAATTTACTTGAAGTTAAGACACTTCTTTCTATGCTGACTAAGGATATCTGCCAATCTTTGCAAAGTGAGCTTAGAGATATAGAAGAGATTTTAAAATTCACTGAAAACAAGGAATTAAAGAAAATATATGATACAATTAATAATTGTTTAAGTGATCTATATAATAAATATTTTGATTTAAAACTTTCTTATGAACACGCTGTTAAGATTGAAAATTTAGAAGACAAGGCTAAATTTACACAAAATGATTTGCACGAAAAAGTGCTAGATATAAGAGAAGTTTCTGATAAAGTTGAAGTTTTAATAAGCAGGAAGAATTTAAATCTTCCCACTTATGAAGATATGTTTAATTCATTAGATTAGGAGGAAATATGACAAAATATATTTTTGTAACAGGAGGAGTTGTTTCAGGAATAGGCAAGGGAATTTCTGCAGCTTCTATTGGAAGGCTTTTAAAAGATAGAGGTCTAAGCGTTTTTATGCAAAAATTTGACCCATATCTAAATATTGACCCAGGAACAATGAGTCCTTATCAACATGGAGAAGTTTTTGTAACCTATGATGGAGCAGAAACAGACCTTGACTTAGGTCATTATGAAAGATTCATTGATGAGGAACTCACTAAGGAAGCAAGCATAACTACAGGAAAGATATATTCAAAAGTTATTGCAAGAGAAAGAAGAGGAGATTATAACGGTGCAACGGTTCAAGTTATTCCTCATATAACTGATGCTATAAAAAATTCAGTTTATAAAGCTGCAAAAGAATCAAAGGCAGATGTTGTGATAACAGAAATTGGTGGAACTGTTGGAGATATTGAATCTCTACCTTTTTTAGAAGCCATTAGACAAATTCACTCAGAAAATAAAATTGAAGATGTTTTATTTGTTCATACGGTTTTAGTACCAAATATACCAGGCTCTGACGAATTAAAAACAAAACCTACCCAACATTCATTTAAGGAATTAATGTCAAACGGAATAAAGACGGATGTAATAATAATTAGATCAAACGGGGTAATAACTGAATCAATAAAAGAAAAAATTTCACTGTTTTGTGATGTTCCTATGGAGGCTATAGTTCAATCTGAAAATGCTGAGCTTATCTATGAAGTACCAATTGTTTTTCATAGGCAAGGTCTTGATGAATATATTTTAAATAAACTGGACTTAAAAAATCAAAAAAAATCTGAATACAAATGGTCCAAAATGGTAGAAAGATTTAAGAAAGCCAAGGAAGAATTAAATATAGCTCTTGTAGGAAAGTATGTTAGCCTTCATGATGCGTACTTATCAGTAACTCAAGCTTTATTTGATGCAGGATATGAAAATGGATACAAGGTAAAAATAAAATGGATAGATTCTGAAGATGTTGAAAAAGATACATCAATTTTACAAGGAGTAAATGGAATTATAGTTCCTGGTGGTTTTGGTCAAAGAGGAACTGAAGGAATGATTTTAACTTCAAAATTTGCAAGAGAAAATAAAATTCCTTACTTTGGAATCTGCTACGGTCTACAAATTGCACTTATTGACATAGCTAGAAATAAATTAGGGCTTAAAGGAGCCTCATCTACAGAAATTAATCCAGAAACACCATACCCAATAATAGATTTATTGGAAAATCAAAAATCTGTAGAGAATTTAGGAGGAACTCTAAGACTTGGTAATTTTCCATGCTCATTAGAAGAAAATACTTTGGCAAGAAAATTGTATGGTAAGGAAAAAATTGAAGAACGTCACAGACATAGGTATGAATTTAATAATGACTTCAGAGGCCTTGTAAGAAAAGCAGGGGTAGAATTTTCTGGTATAAATGAAGATTTAGATCTTGTAGAAATAATAGAGTGTAAAGACCATCCATTTTTCTTAGCTTGCCAATTTCATCCGGAATTCAAATCAAGACCTACAAAAATTCACCCATTATTTAACGGATTTATAAGAGCAAGTATTGAAAATAAAAAACAAATAAATAAATAAAAATAATTTAATTTGCAGGATTTATATCCTGCATTTTTTATTTCAAAAATATTTTATTTAAGCTCTATCGGGCTTAGTTACCAGTAAGAGGGACACTATTATCTATATAACATATTATCAATTTAAACTTTAACTCTATAAATATATAAATTAAACAGTTGAACTTTTTAAAATTTAAAAATATATCTTCTAATTGGTCAAAAATAGTGTTATAATTAGGAAAAATTTTTTTAAAAATGGGGGGAAAATTATGAAAAAGAAAATTTTATTTGCATTATTAGCCTTTATGCTAGTTTTAACAGCATGTGGTACTACTGATAATGTCAACGAAGCAAGTAAGGGCGAACAAGGAAAAGATTCGTCTGATGAAATTATTTTAAGAAGTATGGGACCAAAGACAGGAGCCGTTGCTATTTATGGAAAAACAACTGAAAACGGAATAAAACTTGCCATAGATGAAATTAATGAGGCTGGCGGAATAAATGGTAAAAAAATTAATTATGCAACTGGTGATGATAAGGGAGATTCAACTGAAGCTATGAATTTATATTCTAGATATGTTGAAGAAGGTGCTGATGGTATCATAGGTGCTGTTACATCAAAACCATCTTTGGCAATTGCTGAAAATTCACAAGAGGATAATATGCCAATTATTACCCCTACAGGAACAATGAACTCAATTACAGAAGGAAAACCTAACGTATTTAGAATTTGCTTTACAGACCCTGGTCAAGGAGTTATACTTGCAAATTTCGCTTCAAATAATTTGAAGGTAAAATCTGCAGCAGTTTTAAGAAACACTTCTTCAGACTATTCAAATGGAGTTGCTGATGCTTTCATCAAGCAAGCTAAAGAAAAAGGAATTCAAGTTGTAGCTGATGAAGGATATGGAGCTACAGATAAAGATTTTAAAGTTCAGCTTACAAATATAAAGTCAAAAAATCCTGAAGTAATACTTGTTCCAGATTATTATGAAAATGATGTTGTAATTGCAAAACAAGTTGCTGATTTAGGAATTAACGCAAAAATTCTTGGACCTGATGGATGGGATGGAGTGCTTTCAACAGTAGCACAAGGTGATGACAAAATACTTGAAAATTGTTATTTTACTAACCATTATTATGTTGATGACCAAAAAGAAGTTGTTAAGAATTTTGTTACAAATTATAGAAAAAAATACAATGAAGATCCATCTGCTTTCTCAGCCTTAGGTTATGATGCCGTTTATGTTTATAAAAATGCTTTTGAGAATGCAAAATCACTAAAGCATGAAGATGTTATAGAAGCTTTGAAAAATACTACAATTGATGGAGTTACAGGCTCACTTAAATTTGACGAGAATAATAATCCTATCAAATCTAGTGCAATCTTAACTATAAAAAACGGACAATATGTTTTAGATTCATTTGTAGAATAATAAAAAGTGGGCAGGTTTACTGCCCTTTTTTTGGAGGTATTATGGGATTCATATTACAAATAATAAACGGGCTTTCCCTTGGCTCAATCTATGCTCTAGTAGCTTTGGGATACACAATGGTATATGGTATTGCCTTATTAATAAATTTTGCTCATGGTGAAATAATAATGATAGGTGCTTATACTGTTGTCTTTTCAACAACATTATGTTTAGCAAAAATTGGTGCACCCTTGTGGTTATCAATTATACCAGCGGTTATTTTATGCACAATTTTAGGACTTTTCATTGAAAGGGTAGCTTACAGACCTCTAAGAAATTCTCCAAGAATTTCAAATTTAATTACAGCTATAGGCGTTTCATTATTTTTACAAAACATTGTAATGTTATTTTTTGGTGCTGGAGCTATGTCTACTCAATCTTTATTTAAAACTCAGATAGTAAAATTAGGCTCATTAGAAATTCCTTTTATTTCTCTTATAACCATAGTGATAACTGCAATTTTAACAGTAGCACTTCAATATTTTATGACTAGAACTAAGATGGGAAAAGCTTTAATTGCCACATCTGAAGATTCTAAAGCTGCACAACTTGTAGGCATAAATGTTGATAATGCTATGGTATTAACTTTTGGAATTGGTTCGGCTCTTGCAGGAGTTGCGGCAGTCTTATATATGGGCACTTATGCACAAGCTCAGCCTTTAATGGGTTCAATGCTTGGAATAAAAGCTTTTACAGCCGCAGTTATTGGTGGAATAGGTTTAGTTCCAGGTGCAGTTATAGGTGGACTATTACTTGGAATAGTTGAAGCTTTGACACGTGCTTATCTATCATCAAAACTTGCAGATGCTATTGTATTTTCCATTCTTATAATTGTACTTTTAATTAAACCAACAGGTCTTTTAGGGAAAAATGTAAAGGAAAAGGTGTAAGTATGAATAGAAAAAATATATTAACTTATATATTAGCTTTTTTACTTTTAATAGGTCTTTATGGAATAATTTTATTTTTAAATAGACAAGGAATTGTAAATAGATATTCATTAACTGTTTTGAGAATGGTCGCTATTAACATAATTTTAGCTACATCTTTAAATATAACAGTAGGTAACTTGGGTCAAATCACCCTTGGTCATGCTGGATTTATGTCAATTGGTGCATATAGTGCAGCTTTATTTGCAAAATCAGCTATTGTTCCAGGAATGGCAGGATATATATTGAGCCTTTTCTTTGGTGGATTCGTTGCATTTATTTTTGGAATTATTATTGGTTTACCTGCCTTAAGATTAAAAGGAGATTATTTAGCTATTGTAACTCTTGCCTTTGGTGAAATTATAAGAGTTTTGATAGAATATTTTAATTTTACAGGTGGAGCACAAGGTTTAAGCGGCATTCCAATGATGAAAAGTTTTGATATCATCTATGTAATCATGATAATATGCGTAACCTTAATGTATTCTGTCATGACAACTAGACATGGCAGGGCGGTCTTATCTATAAGAGAAGATGAAATAGCATCTGAAGCATCTGGCATAAATGTAACATTTTACAAAACTTTTGCTTTTTCACTTTCAGCTTTTTTTGCTGGTCTTGCTGGAGCCATTTATGCACAAAATATTGGGGTAATTGATGCTAAAATTTTTGACTATAACAAATCTTTCGATATTTTAGTTATGGTTGTACTAGGAGGTATGGGTTCTTTTACCGGTTCTGTAATTTCAGCAACAGTTCTTACTATAATTCCTGAAATTTTGAGGTCATTTGCATCATATAGAATGGTAATTTACTCATTAGTATTGATAGTTATGATGATATTTAGACCAGTTGGTTTGTTGGGAAGAAAAGAATTCTCACTTCATAAAGTTTTTGATATTATAACTAGCTCGGATAAGAGAAAATTTTTAAGAGCGAAGGGTGATGAACATGAATAAAGTTTTGGAATGCAAAGATGTAGGTATAGAATTTGGTGGTTTAAAGGCTGTAAATAAATTTAACCTTACAATAGAAAAAGGAGAACTTTTAGGTCTTATAGGTCCTAATGGTGCAGGAAAAACTACTGTTTTTAATATGATCACAGGTGTTTACAATCCAACAGAAGGAGAAATTTTTCTTAACGGTTCAAAAATAAGCGGTTTGGGAGTTTATAAAATTGTAAAAATGGGAATAGCCAGAACTTTTCAAAATATAAGGCTTTTTCAAAAGATGACTGTGCTTGAAAATGTAAAAGTTGCATCTAATAGACAGATGTCTTATGGAGTTTTTACTGGGATGTTTAGACTTCCAAAATATTGGAAAGAAGAAAATGAAATCAATGAAAAAGCAATTGAAATGCTTAAAATATTTGATTTAGACAGATATTGGTCATTACCTGCTGAATCCTTATCTTATGGTCAACAAAGAAAACTTGAAATTGCAAGAGCAATGGCAACAAAACCATCTCTTCTATTATTAGATGAACCAGCAGCAGGCATGAATCCGAAAGAAACTGAAGAATTGATGGAAACCATTAATTTAATAAGAGATAAATTTAACATAACAATATTGTTAATAGAACATGATATGAAACTTGTTCTTGGAATATGTCAAAGACTTATGGTATTAAACTATGGTCAAATCTTGCATCAAGGAGATCCAAAAGAAGTAATTAATAATCCTAAAGTTGTAGAAGCTTATTTGGGAGGTGTCAGAGGTGCTTAAGGTAAATAAATTAGATGTATATTATGGAAATATTCATGCTATAAAAGAAATCAATTTTCACGTAGAAGAGGGAGAAACAATATGCCTTGTTGGTGCAAATGGTGCAGGTAAAACCACAACCTTGCAAAGCATATCAGGTTTAATCCCTAAAAGTGGAAAATTAGAATTTATGGGAAAAAATATTTCAAAATTAAAAGCTAATCAAATTACAGCACTTGGTATTGCACAAGTTCCAGAAGGAAGAAGAGTATTTACTGGTCTTTCAGTTTATGATAATTTGCATCTAGGTTCTTTTTTAATAAAGGAAGATAATACAAAAATTTTAAATAGAATTTATCAAATGTTCCCAATACTAGAAGAAAGAAAAAATCAGTTAGCAGGAACTTTATCTGGTGGAGAACAACAGATGCTTGCTATGGGTAGAGCTTTAATGTCAAGACCTAAACTTTTACTTCTAGATGAACCTTCCATGGGTCTTTCACCCTTATATGTTGAAAAAATTTTCAAAGTAATAGAAATGTTAAGAGAAGAAAAAATTACTATGCTGTTAGTTGAACAAAATGCAAATCTAGCACTTGAAGTATCTGATAGGGCCTATGTATTAGAAACAGGAAAAATTGTAAAAGAAGGTAGCGCTAAAGAACTTAAGAATGACCCAACAATAAAAACAGCATATTTAGGAGAATAAGTTTAAGATTATTAATCTTTTAGGTTAATAATCTTTTTTTTGAGAATAGTTTTAGAAAAAATTAATTTCAAAATACTGGTACAAATTTGATATTAAAAATATAAATAAGTCAAATAAAATCTATAATAAAAATGGGACAATCCCATAGGAAAGTCCCAAATTTAAAATTATTAATTTTTGAATTTTAATTAGTTTTCTCTAACTTTTGCCATTCCCTTATCTTGAACTTCTTTTAAAGCCTTAAAAGATTTTTCCATAAGTTCTTTTTCTTTTTCATCAAGTTCAACTTCAATTATTTTTTCTATTCCGTTACGTCCAATAACACAAGGTGTTCCCATATAAACTCCACTTAAGCCGTATTCACCTTCAAGGCAAGCACCAACTGTTATTATAGAATGAGAATCTTCAATAATATGTCTACAAATTCTAGCTAAAACAGTGGCAACTCCGTAATAAGTTGCACCTTTATTTTCAATGATTCTGTAAGCAACGTCACGAACATTTGTATAAATTTTTTCTTTTGCAGCTTCTAAATCATCAGTTTTTTCTGCAATCCATTCAGTAGCTTTTTTACCGGCAATATTTGCGTTTGACCAACATGGAAAAGAAGAATCTCCGTGTTCACCCATAATATATGCTGTGATGTCACGACGATCAACACCAACAAATCTAGAAATTTCATCACAGAATCTTGCAGAGTCAAGGGATGTACCTGAAGAAATAACACGTTCTCTTGGGAATCCACTGAATTCTTTAACAGCATAAGATAAAATATCAACAGGGTTTGCTGCAACTAAGAATAATCCATCAAAGCCTGACTTCATAATATTATCTACAACATCTTTTATAATTTTTAAGTTTTTATCAACTAATTGAAGTCTTGTTTCGCCTGGTTTTTGTGGAGCACCTGATGTAATAACTACAAGATCTGCATCCTTACAGTCGCTGTAATCGGCTGAATAAATAAGTTTTGTAGAATTGTATGTTAAAACAGGATTTAAATCCATTGCATCGCCAATAGTTTTTTTCTTATTGATGTCAATAATTCCTAATTCTCTACCTAGCCCCTTTAAAGTCATTGCAAAAGCAAAGCTTGAACCTACAGAGCCATCTCCAACTAAAATTACTTTAAAATTTGGGTTTTTAATCATCTTTTATACCTCCTAATGTTGCGAGATAATTATACCCTTATTGATTGATTTCGTCAAAAGGATTTTATAAAATATTATAAAACATTATATTACTATAAAATTTTATTATATATAAGAGGTGTATATATGGAAAAACTTTATTGCCAAAGGCTTATTTTAAGACTGCCAATTCCTGATGATGCTTATGATTTATATGAATATGGAAAAGATGACCAAGTGACAAAATTTTTGACTTGGGATTCTTATAAAAGTGTTAAAGATGCTGAAGAAATTTTAAAAATTTTCTCAGTTCAAGATGAAAAAGTGCCAAGATTTGCTATATATCACAAGGAAGATAAAAAAGTAATAGGAATTATTGAAGGAAGGATTAGACAAACAAATTCAAAAGATAGGTGTGCAGAGCTTGGATATGCTTTAAATAAAAATTATTGGTCCAAGGGTTATATGACTGAAGCTTGCAAAGAATTTATAAAATATTTATTTGAAAAGAAAAATATTCACAGAATAGAAGCCATGGCTGATGTGAGAAATATTGCATCACAAAAAGTTATGGAAAAATGCTTAATGACTTATGAAGGAACTTTGAGAGAATTATTTTTTAGAAAGGGTCAGTATGTGTCTTTTAAAATTTATTCAATCTTACAAGCTTAGAAAGAAAAAGTGAGGGTCTGTTAATAATTATCTTTAATTAAAAGTCTATATAGTGTAAAATAATTATGAGGAGATGAACCTTGGAGTATTGGGATCTTTATAATAAGAAGGGAAAATTAAAGCATAAAGTAATAAAAAAAGGTATGCCCATGAGAAAGGGCCAGTATCATTTGATATCTGAAGGTTGGATTTATAGGTCTGATAAAAAATTTATTATTCAGAGAAGATCTTTAGAAAAATCGAGTTTTCCTGGTATGTGGTATTGCTCTGCAGGTGGTTCCTGCATCAGTGGGGAAACTAGCAAAGAAGGAATGAAAAGAGAATTTTTTGAGGAGCTGGGTATAGATATACCTATTGAAGATATTAGGCTAAAAAGGATAGTTACCGGCAAAAATTTTATTTTTCATATTTTCTTAGTTAGAAAAGATATAGATTTAGAAGATTTAACTTTGCAAAAAGAAGAGGTCATGGATGTGGCTCTAGCTACAGAAGAAGAAATTTTCCAAATGATAGACAAGAAAATTTTTATTTCTTTATCTTATTACAAAGATTTTTTTGACAAAATTAAAAATAATCGTCTCTAATTGAGGCGTTTTTTTATAGGAGGAAATTTATGAAGCTTTTTAATTCTTTGACTGGTAAAAAAGAAGAATTTTATCCAATTAATAGTGGAAAAGTAACAATGTATAATTGCGGACCTACTGTCTATAATTATATTCACGTTGGAAATGCAAGACCTATTGTTGTTTTTGACACTCTTAGAAGATATTTTCTATATAAAGGTTTGGATGTAAAATTTGTGCTTAACTTTACAGATATAGATGATAAGATAATTAACCGTGCCAATGAAGAGAACAAAACAACTGAACAAATAGCTGAAAAATATATAGAAGAGTTTAAAAAAGATGCAAGTGCCCTTGGTCTTTATGATTACCAAACAATAAATCCTCGTGCTACTCATGTTGTAGATCAGATGATTAGTTTTATACAAACTTTAATAGACAAGGGTGCAGCTTATGTTTCATCAGGTGATGTTTATTTTGATGTGAATTATGACAAGGAATATGGCAAACTTTCAGGAAAAAAGATTGAAGATTTAAGAGCGGGTTCTCGTGTAGATGTTTCAGATTTAAAAAGAAATCCTTATGACTTTGCTCTTTGGAAAAATAAGAAAGAAAATGAGCCATATTGGAAAGCTCCATGGGGAGAAGGAAGACCAGGTTGGCATATTGAATGTTCAGTCATGGCAAAAACACTTTTAGGAGATACTATAGATATCCACACAGGTGGCGAAGATTTAAAATTTCCTCACCATGAAAATGAAATTGCCCAATCTGAAACGTGTAATGATGCACCTTTTGCAAGATTTTGGCTTCACAATGGAATGATAACTGTAAATAACGAAAAGATGAGTAAATCAAAGGGAAACTTTTTTTACAGTTAGAGAAGTGTCAAAAGAATATGATTTAGAAATACTTAGATTTTTCCTTCTTACAACTTCTTATAGGGCACCAATTAATTTTTCAAGGGAAGTCATGAATCAAACAAAAAATGCACTTGAAAGGCTTTATAATGCTAAATATAAACTTGAAAAAGACATTGAACTTTCAAAAGAAAGAGCTTTGACAGAAGATGAAAAGAAAATAGAAGAAAAATTCCAAACTCATAGACAAAGCTTTGAAAAAGCTATGGAAGATGATTTAAATACCGCAGATGCCATTACAGCTATATTTGATTTAGTTAAAGATATAAATGTTAATTTAGATGAAAATTCTGCAAAAAAATTATTGGAAGAAGGAATGTCTTTATTAAAAACTTTGACTAAAATTTTGGGTATCATGGAAAGAGAAAAAAATTGTGATGATTTAGATGAAGAAATTTTAAATCTTATCAAAGAAAGAGAAGATGCACGAAAAAATAAGGACTTTAAAAGAGCTGATGAGATTAGAGATGAATTGTTAGAAAAGGGTATAGAAATTAAAGATACCAGAAAGGGTATTGAGTGGAAAAGACTTTAAAAGACTTTTTAGCTTTTGGTAAAATTTGTGATGAAAAGTCCATAAAAGAGCTAAATTCTCTAGCCCTAGCCTATGTGGGAGATGCAGTTTTTGAGCTTTTAGTGAGAACTATGGTTTTAAAGGGAAATATCCCCGCCCATAAACTTCATACTAAAAGTATAAAATATGTTCAGGCAAAGGGTCAAAAAGAATTGATAGAAAAAGTTTTGCAAAGCCTGAGTGAAGAAGAATTGGGCGTGTATAATAGGGGTAAAAATTCTAAACCTCATACTGTTGCAAAAAATCAAACACTTGGCGACTACATGGAAGCGACGGGTCTTGAGGCTCTTTTCGGATATTTATATTTACTTGATAGGCTTGATAGACTGGTAGAAATTTTTGGGGAGATGATAAATTGAAGGTAAAAATAATTGCTCATACTGAATTTCCTGAAGAAACTATAGCGAAAAGTGCCAAACTTTGTTATTCAAGAGTGGGTGTAGATGAGATTTCAGAAAAACTAGATGAAGATTCTACAAATAAATTTTTAAATATGCTTATGGGTTTTTCTCATATGTCACCTCTTGAACATGCATCTTTTACCTTTGCAGTAGAAGGAGTATCAAGAACTTTGACTCATCAACTTGTAAGGCACAGAATTGCTTCATACTCTCAACAATCTCAAAGATATGTAAGATTAAATCATTTTGAGTATATAGTTCCACCACAAATTGAAAAAATCCCAAGGCTAAGGAAATTTTTATCAGGACTATGGAAGAAGATCAAAAAGCCTATGATGATTTAGTGGAAATTTTAATTGAAGAAAATTCAAAAGAATATATAGAGATGGGACTTGACAAGGATAAGGCAAGAAAAAAAGTTGAAAAACAATCAATAGAAGATGCCAGATATGTTTTCCCTAATGCTTGTGAAACAAAAATTGTTTTTACAATGAATGTAAGGACCCTTTTACACTTCTTATCACTTAGATGTTGCAATAGGGCTCAGTGGGAAATAAGACAGATGGCTACAGAAATGCTTAGACAGTTAAAAGAGATTTCTCCAATTTTGTTTAAGAATGCAGGACCAGGTTGTGTTTATGGACCTTGTCCAGAAGGAAAAATGACTTGTGGAAAAGCAAAAGAAGTCAGAGAATTTTTTAAGAATTTAGGTGAAAAATGAGTTACATTTACGGAAGAGGACCTGTTATAGAGGCCTTAAAAAATAATAAAGTAGATAAAATTTATTTAGCCTCTCATGAAGGCTCAATCATTAAAATAAAGGCTATGGCAAAAGAAAAAAAAGTTCTAATCTCAAGCCTTTCAAAGGATAGGCTAGACAAAATGGCTCCAGGAAAAAATCATCAGGGAGTCGTGGCTCTTGTGAGCGGTTATGAATACAAAGATTTTCAAGAATTATTGGATGAAAATAAGGACAAAAAAGAATTTCGTCTATTAATTTTAGATAAGATGGAAGATCCCCACAATTTAGGAGCCATAGCAAGAAGTGCCTTATTTTTTAATTTTGACGGAATAATTATCCCAAAACATAGGGAAGCCTTAGTTAATGATACTGTTTATAAAACTTCTCAAGGGGCAGTTGATAATGTAAATATATGTCAGGTTACAAACCTAAGCCAAACTATAGAAAAATTAAAAAAAGCAGGTTTTTGGATTTATGCAGCTCTTCTTGAAGGAGATAATATAAAAGATGTAGATTTTTCAGGTAAAGTTGCCATAATCATAGGAAATGAAGGAAAGGGAATAAGCGATAATTTAATAAAAGCTTCAGATTTTAAGGTAAAAATTCCGAATTTATCAGAATTTGATTCTCTAAATGCTTCTGTTGCAGCAGGAATAATTATGTATGAAGTGATAAGGTAATGTATAGAATTAGGTATGAAAAAGATAAAAATTATCTATTTGTAGATGCTTATAATATGATAAATTTTTGGCCGGATTTAGTTAAACTAAAGGATATAAATCTTGAAGATTCAAGAATTTGTTTTATAGATAAAATGATTGAATTTTCTCATTTTACTAAAGAAAAGATAATTCTTGTCTTTGATGCCTATTTAGTTAAGGGTTCTGGTGGAAAAATTTATAAAAAAGATGGTATAGTTATTGTTTTTACTAAGGAAAATGAGAGGGCAGACCATTATATTGAAAGAGAGCTTGATATGATAGGCAGACTTAGAAATGTTAGAGTTGCCACATCTGATGCTACAATTCAAGAAATTATTCTTTCAAGGGGAGGCACAAGAATTTCTGCAAGAGAACTTTTAGCAGAGGTTGAAAACTCAAAAAAAGTGACCAAAAATCTACAGAAAAAACTCAAAGAAAAAAATTTATCTTCCTTTGATAAGAATGATATAAAAAAACTTAAAGATTTAAAAAATAATTTAAAGTAGGTGATGTGAAATGAATTATCAAGAATATGCAGAATATAGAGAAAAATTCGTTGAGATGGTAGATGAGAAAAGACTTACTGAACTTAAAAATATTCTAGCAGACTTGAATGTAGTTGACACCGCTGAAATAATTGAAGATATGGAAGATACTTATCTTTTAATTTGTTTCAGAATGTTGGCTAAAGAAAAGGGTGCTGAAGTATTCTCTTTTATGGAACCCTATGACCAAAAGAGAATAATAAATAAGATTAATAACAGCGAGCTTGAAGAAATCCTAGATGAACTTGATTTTGATGATATGATTGATATCTTGGAAGAAATGCCTGCTAATGTTGTTACAAAAGTTCTTCAGAAATCAACTCCAGAAGAAAGAACAGAAATAAAGTAAATTTTTGATGTATGATAAAAATTCAGCCGGTTCCATAATGACCATAGAATATGTGTCTTTAAAAAGAGATTGGACTGTAGCAGAAGCCTTAGATCATATAAAAGAATTTGGAAAAGATAAAGAAATTATTTATACCTGTTATGTAGAAAGTGAGTATAAGCAATTGTTAGGATTTGTTTCCTTAAGAACTCTTGTGGTGGCGGATAAGGATGCTTTGATAAATGATATTATGGAAACTGATCTGGTTTACTTTTCTACATCTGATGATAAGGAAGAAGTTGCTCAAGCTTTCACAAGATATGGTTATATAGCAATTCCTGTTGTAGATAGAGAGCATAGACTTTGTGGTATTATAACATTCGATGATGTTATGGATATTGTTGAAGATGAAGCGACAGAAGATATTCACAAGATGGCAGCTATTAATCCATCTGAAGACGAATATTTAGACCAAACTCCATGGCAACTGGCAAAAAATAGAATACCATGGCTTCTTATTCTTATGATTTCTGCAACATTAACTTCGGGGATAATTACAAAATATAATTTTATTTTGAGTCAGTTTTTGATTTTGTCCTCATTTATACCAATGATAACAGACACAGGAGGAAATTCAGGTTCTCAATCATCAACAGTAGTAATAAGAGCAATAGCTACTGGAGAAATTGGATTAAGGGATGGAGTTGCTGTAATATTTAAAGAATTTAGAGTTGGTGTAATTTGTGGCGTTGTGCTTTCAGCAGTGAATTTTTTAAGATTATTGATCTTTACACAGGCTGATATAAAAATTTCGTTTTTAGTTTCTTTAACTATTTTATGTACAGTAATTCTTTCAAAATTAATGGGAGCAATTCTTCCATTATTTGCTGAAAGAATTAATCTCGACCCTGCCATTATGGCATCGGCTTTAATAACAACTATTATTGACTCTGTAGTTTTAGTTATTTATTTTGGCTTAGCATCAATTATACTTGGAATATAAAATAACCCGGCACTTAGCCGGGTTTTGATGATTTATTTATTAAACTTATCCTTTAAGTAGGAAATAATATCTAATGATTCGTAAAGAGCTTCTTCACCGATAAATAGACAAGGAACTTGTTTTTTACCACCATTTTCTATTAAGTAGTTGCGAGCTTCTTTATCCTTATCAATATTAATTAATTCCACACCACTGATGTTATTTTTTTCAATGTAGTCTTCAACTTTTTTGCAAAAGGGGCAGGTAGTGCCAACAAATAATCTTAAGTTTTCCAAAAAAATCCCTCCTTAATAAATTATTACCCAAGAAAAGCACTTTTAAAAAAGTATTATCTAAGGACTTACTTAAAACTTTTATGGAAACACAAATATTTTAATTACTTATATTTTTTGGTATAATAGCCTTTGATAAGGGGTGATTTTTTGAGTTTTTTAGACAATTTTCAAACAAACTTAGATGAAATAAGAAATAATTTAAATATTATAACAAAAAGATTTTCACAAAACACAAGAGAGATACGAGATATAGCAAAAATTAAGTTAGAGATTATAAAAGAAAAGAAAAATTTAAACAATTTATACAAAGAATTGGGAACACATCATTACAAGCTATATAAAAATTTGGAAACCACCCTTAATGAAGATAATCAAATTGTAAAAATAGATATTTCTCTAGCAAGAATTAAATCTTTAGAAGATTCTATAAAAAGTCAAGGAAAAGACTCTATAGATTCAGGGACTTCTGGCTTATATATAATGGATAATAAAAAAGATAATGATGAATAATATAAAAAAATCTTTTGTAAAAATTAAAAATATTGATACAGCCTACATTAAAAGGCAGGGCGGAGAAAAAGTTGCCCTTGTTCTACATGGATGGGGAGCAAATATAGAATCTGTTATGCCTATAATTAATTCTATACCACCTTCTTATACAGTCTATGCTTATGACGGACCGGGTTTTGGAGATAGTGAGAATCCGGATTATGTATATGGAACTTATGATTATTATGAATTTTTGAAAGAATTTTGTAGGCAATTTGATATCAAAAAGGCAAGTTTCATAGGTCATTCTTTTGGGGGCAAAACTTTAACGATTTTAGGTTCAAGAGATAAAGATTTAGTGGAAAAACTCATCTTAATTGATGCCTCAGGAATTATCCCTAAAAGAAAACTTTCATATTATGTTAAGGTATATACTTTTAAAACTTTAAAAAAATTATATTTATTGACCCATAAAAATGACAAAAATGCTTTGGAAAAATTTTATAAAAATCACGGCTCTGATGATTATCAAAATTCCCAAGGTATTATGAGAAAAGTTTTTGTAAAAGTGGTGAATGAATCGACTTTAAAAGAGCTATCTGCAATAAAAGCCCAAACTCTTTTACTTTGGGGAGATAAGGACGATGCCACACCTCTTTATATGGGAAAAATTTTTGAAAAAGGAATAGAAAACTCTGGCCTTGTGGTTTTAAATGGTGGTCATTTTTCATATATTGATGATTTTGGAACTTTTAGGGCTGTAATTAATTCATTTTTAGGAGAATAGGAAATGATAATATTTTATTTGTGTGAATTTATAATTATATGTATTGGCTTATATTTTTCTTATTACAGGAGCAATTATCCAATTCACATGTTGCAACTTGAAGGTTATGATAATAAGGAATACAAAAATTGGATAAGGGAAAATAAAGACCATGTTAGTAAATTTTTCTACAGCAAAAATTATAAGTCAAAAACTCCTTTGGTATGGACTGACAGGGCAAAAAGACTTTTAAAGACTCACAAACTTGTAAATGTCATATGCTTTCTTATAGGGGCAATAATTACTGATATAATATATGAAAATACAAAATCTTATTTAAGCCTTATAGGACTAATAATTTTTTCACTATTGATTTATTATTTCCAATATGTTTTGTTACTGATTTCAAATGCTATAAGAAAACCCAAGGAAGAAAAAATTAATCTTGGTTTTTATCTTCAAGCTCAAGAAAAAATAAAGACCCTAAAAAAGAAAGTGGACTGAAAGTTTTAGGAATCACAGGTTCTTTTGGCAAAACATCAGTTAAATTTATCAGTGATACAATTTTAAAAGAAAAATATAGGACTAAAAATACTCCATCATCATTTAATACACCCATGGGACTTTCTAAGGTAATAAATAATGAATTAGATAAAAATCATGAAGTTTTTATTGCTGAATTAGGGGCAAAACAAAAAGGGTGAAATTGATGAAGTTGCAAAGCTTGTTTCTCCTGATATTGGAATTATTACTGCTGTAGGGCCAACTCATATGCACCTATTTAAAACTATAGAAAATATTCAAAATACCAAGTATGAATTAATTGAAGATTTACCTGAAGATGGGATTGCCATTTTTAATTATGATAATGATTATGTCAAACCATTAGCTGATAAGACAAAGAAAAAAACTTATCGTTACGGAATTAAGGATATAGAAAAACTTGATGTCTATGCAAAAGATATAAGGGTTAATGAGAAAGGTTCAACTTTTACTCTTGGCATAAAGGGATTAGGAGAAATTTCATGTTCATCAGTTCTTTTAGGAATTCATAATATTTCTAATTTGCTTGCAGGAGCAAGTGCAGCTTATGTTTTAGGTTTTAATCTAGAACAAATAAAAAATGGCATAGAGAAAGTTAAGGCTGTGGAACACAGACTAAATATTGTGCCATCACCTGCTGGATATGTAGTAATTGATGATGCCTTTAATTCCAATCCTGTAGGTTTTCGTGCCGCTCTTAGTGTTATAGATGAATTTAAAGAAGGTAAAAAAATAATTATTACACCTGGAATGGTAGAACTTGGAGCAATTGAAGAAGAGGAAAATTATAAAATTGGTATAGAAATTGCAAAAGTCTGCGATTATGTAATTCTTGTCGGACAAAAAATTTCTGCTCCGATAAAAAGAGCTTTGATAGATAATAATTTTAACGAAGATAGGATATTTACAGTAAAAAGTCTTAATGATGGCACAAGTAAATTAGTAGAAATCGCCAAAGCTGGCGATGTAGTTTTATTTGAAAATGACTTGCCTGATAATTATAACGAGGAGTGATTTTATGTTTAATGTGGCTGTAGTTTTTGGAGGAATATCTGTGGAACATGAAGTTTCAGTTATCACAGGTCTTCAAGTTATTGAAAATTTAGATAAGGAACAATTCAACCCGATTCCAATATATATATCTAAGGAAGGTAGATTTTATAGCGGTGAAATGTTAAAAGATTTCAAGACCTATAAAGAAGGAAAATATAGAGAAGCTACTGAAGTTTTTATAATTCCTCAAAAAGGAGATAGGTTTTTATATTCTACAAAGGTAGTGGGCGGAATATTTAAAAAAACCCATACAGAAAATTATATTTATGCAAGAATTGATGCAATATTTCCAGCCCTTCACGGAACTTTTGGCGAAGATGGAGCTATCCAAGGGCTTTTTGAATATATGAATATACCTTATGTAGGCTGTGGAGTTTTGGCAGGAGCCTGTGGTATGGATAAAGTTATTATGAAGGATATATTTAAAGCAAATAATATTCCTGTAGTTGATTATACTTATTTTTACAGAAGTGAGCTTAAAGATTTACAAAGTGTTCTAAAAAAATGTGAAAAATTAGGGTATCCATTAATTGTAAAACCAGCTAATCTTGGTTCTTCTATTGGCATTTCAAAAGTTAAAGATACTCTTGAACTTACTAAGGCTTTAGAAGTGGCATCAAATTATGATAAGAAAATAATAGTTGAAAAGTGCCTTACAGACCATAGAGAAATAAATGTTGCTGTTTTGGGTGACCAAGATGATTTAAAAGTTTCAGCTTGTGAAGAACCTATTACAGCAGAAGATATTTTAACCTATGGTGATAAATATGTGGGTTCATCAAAAACAAAGATGGCTTCACAAGAAAATCAAAAGAAAAAACTTCCTGCAGATTTGTCAAAAGAAGTGCATAATAAAATCTGCCAATTGGCTAAAGAATCATTTAAGGCAATTGATGCAACAGGAGTTTCAAGAATAGACTTTTTGCTAAAAAATGATGAAGTTTATGTAAATGAAATAAATACTTTGCCGGGTTCTATTGCATTTTATTTATTTGAAGTAGAAGGATTATCTTTTAAAGATTTACTTACAAAACTCTTAGAAATTGCTATTAAACGATTTAAAGAAAAAGAAGAAAATGTGTACTCTTATGATTCAAATCTCTTTAACAAGACAAGTTATGGAGCAAAAATTAAATGATTAAAGAAAAGATTTTAGAAGTAATTAAAAATTCAAAACCTCAGACAAAAGAAGATTTGGCAAAAGTTTTTAATATAAAAAAAAGAGATAGGGAAAATTTTTATTTTTTGTTGGAAAACCTTCAAAGACAAGGCTTGGTCTTTGAAGACAAAAAAGCTAAGCTGATATTTGTAGACAACAAGACCTATTTCTTTGGGAAAATCCAAACTTCTAAAAAGGGTTTTGGATTTTTAATTACTGAAAATCTGGACGAAGATATTTATATTTCTGAAGAAAATTTAAATTTTGCCTTAAATGGCGATGATGTAATTGTAAAAAAATATAAGGATTCTTCAGGTTCAAAACCAGAAGGTAAAGTAGTTTTTATAGTCGAAAGAGTTAATCAAAAAGTTGTTGGAATTTTTCAAGCTACAAAAAATTTTGGTTTTGTAGTTGCAGATGATGCAAAATTTGCTACCGACATATATATTCCTAAAAAACGTATGAATGGAGCAAAAAATGGTCAAAAAGTTTTAGTAAAAATAGACAAATGGCCAAGCCCTGGCAAAAAACCAGAAGGAAGAGTCCTTGAAATTTTAGGTTATCCTGATGAACCACATGTAGATATTTTATCTGTGGCAAAATCACTTGATATTCCTATGGAATTTTCAAAAAACAGTAAAAAGAGAAGCAAAATCACTGGAAACTTCAGTACAAGCTGAGGAAATTAAATCTAGACTAGATCTAAGAGATAAATTAATTTTCACAATTGATGGAGCAGATTCGAAAGATTTTGATGATGCAGTAAGTCTTGAAATATTAGAAAATGGAAATTATCTTTTAGGTGTTCATATTGCAGATGTGGCTCACTATGTAAAAGAAGATAGTCCCATAGATGAAGAAGCATTTTTAAGGGGAAATTCAGTTTACCTTTTAAATAAAGTAATTCCTATGCTACCCTTTGAACTTTCAAATGGAATATGTTCATTAAATGAAGGAGTAGATAGGTTGACCCTATCTTGCATAATGGAAGTGGATAAAAAAGGTCAAGTTATTAATAAAAAAATATGCGAGTCAGTAATTAATTCTAAAAAAAGACTTGTTTATGATTATGTTTCAGATTATTTAGAGGATGGAGTATCAGATGATTCTCTGATTGGACTTGAGGAAACATTAAAAAATATGTATGAGCTTTCCAAAATTTTGCAGGAGAAAAGAAGAGAAATGGGCTCCATAGATTTTGAAGTTCCAGAGGCTTTAATTAAGGTAACAGAAGACGGATGGCCTACAGAAATTTTAAGAAGAGAGAGAAGATCTGCCAACAAATTAATAGAAGATTTTATGCTTCTTGCAAATACAACTGTTGCAGAATATTTTTTTAAGTTTGAAATCCCATTCTTATATAGAATTCACGAAAAACCAAGAGAAGAAAAAATCCAAGAATTAAATTCCTATCTTAGACCCTTAGGCTACATGGCAAATTTTGGAAGTGAAATAAAATCAAGAGATATACAAAAACTTCTAAAAAAAGTTCAGGGTAAAAAAGAAGAATTATTTATCTCAACTATGGCGTTAAGAGCTATGGCAAAGGCAAGATACTCACCCAAAAATGATATTCACTTTGGTCTTTGTTTTCAATATTATACTCATTTCACCTCTCCAATCAGAAGATATGCAGATTTGACTGTTCATAGAATAATAAAAGATTTTTTGAGAGGGGATTTGTCAAAGAATAAAGTCAAGAAATTAAAAGATGAGTTGCAAGGAATAAGTGAGCATATTTCAGCGACAGAAAGAGTTGCACAAGAAGCTGAAAGACAAGTTGAATCTATCAAAATGGCGGAATATATGTCTGATAGAATCGGCAATAAATATAATGGAATTATTTCTGGAATAACAAATTTTGGAATTTTTGTAGAATTAGAAAATTTAATTGAAGGATTAGTTTCTTACAAAACCATGAAAGGATTTTATGAATTTGACCCCGTAAATTATAGGGCGGTAGATGTTGATACAAAAAATTCTTTTGGAATTGGTGATTTAGTTACAATTAAAGTGGTAAATGTAAATTTAACTTTAGGCAAGATAGATTTTGAATTAGAAAGTGATGATAATGAAAAAGAAGAAGGCTGATGCAAATAATTTAAGTCAAAATAAAAAAGCAAGGCATGAATATTTCATAGAAGATATTTATGAAGCAGGCATAGAACTTAAAGGTACAGAAGTTAAATCAATAAGAAATGGTTCAGCTAATATAAAAGATGCTTTTTGTCAGATAAAAAATGGAGAAATGTTTATTTATAATATGCATGTCGCTCCCTATGAAGAAGGAAATATTTATAATGTTGACCCATTAAGAACAAGAAAATTACTTCTTCACAAGACAGAGATAAGAAAGCTTGAAAAAATAAAGAACCTTCAAGGTTATTCTATAATACCCTTGCGTCTATATCTAAGTAAAGGAAGAGTCAAAGCAGAAATAGCAACAGCTAAAGGTAAAAAACTATACGATAAAAGAGCGGACATGGCAAAAAAAGAAGTTCAGAAAAGATTGAGAGAAAAAATAGATTATTAATCTAAATATAAATTTTTTGAAAATTATGAGATTTGAATCATCAAGTCTCTTTTTTAATGTATAAAATTAGATTTTTAAGTGTATGGATAGTCAATATTTTCCTTTTGTCTGTTAGACTATCAGTTTAATTTTTTATAAAATTCTGTGTTATAATTAAATTAGGGTGATAATATGGCTTTTATTGAAGTTATTAATATGTCAAAGGTTTACAAAGCTGGAGAAACTTCCATTGTTGCCAATGACTCTTTGACTTTTCAGATAGAAAAAAATGAGTTTGCTATTATCTTAGGCCCCTCTGGTGCAGGTAAGTCGACTTTTCTTAATATTTTAGGGGGAATGGATAAGCCTACTGATGGGGAAATTATAGTAGACGGAAAAGAAATTTCAAAATATACAGATAGAGAATTAACTACATATAGAAGAAATGTGATGGCATTTGTTTTTCAATTTTATAATTTGATACCTAATTTAACTGCACTTGAAAATGTTGAATTAGCTACTCAAATAGTTAAAAATGCAAAGAATCCTCTTGAAGTTTTAAAATCTGTTGGTCTTGAGAATAGGATAAATAATTTCCCATCACAATTATCAGGTGGTGAGCAACAAAGGGTTTCTATAGCTAGAGCAATTTCAAAAAATCCCAAACTTTTATTATGTGATGAGCCGACCGGTGCTCTTGATTATAAGACTGGTAAACAAATTTTGACTCTTCTTCAGGATTTAACAAGAAACACTGATACTACTGTTGTTGTTATAACTCACAACAGTGCTATTGCTCCTTGTGCAGATAGGGTTATTGAGATAACAGATGCAAAGGTGAAAAATATTTCAATAAATAAAGAGCCGAAAAAAATTAGCCAAATAGAATGGTAGTGATCTTTTGAAAGCAAGTAAAAAAGATAATTTTAAAGAAATTAAAAACACTTTTTCAAGGTTTATTTCAATACTTTTGATAGTGGGTCTGGGAGTTTTTGTTTTAATAGGACTTATTTGTACAGGCCCTATAATGAGAAAGACGCTAGATAAAGCCATAAATAAATCTAATTATCAAGATATATATGTTAGTGCACCATCAGGCTTAGAAGATGAAGATATGAAAATTATTGAAAATCAAGATGGCCTTGATGAACTTGAATATGCTTATGATATTGATTTATCTATAAAGGGACGTACGGAAGTCATTAAAGTTATGAATATGCCCTTAAAGATAAATATGCCTAATATTATTGAAGGAAAGCCTCCAAGAAAAGGTCAAATTCTTTTAGACAAAAGATTAAAGGAACTCTCATATAAAATTGGAGATAAAATTTCTTTTGCAACAGAAGTTAACAAGATGGATGAAAATGAAGGGCAAAGCAAGCTTAAAAATTATAGCTATGAGGTTTCAGGCTTTTGTAATAGTCTTGATTATATAATGAACAGGACCAGAGGATATTCTCAAAGAGGTCTTGGAGAAATTCAAGGTTTTGCTTATATTGATGCTGGTGAATTTAATGATAAACCAACAATTGCTAGACTTATTTATAAAGATTCAAAAAAATATGATACTTCAGATAAAGAATATAAGAATTTAATATCTTCTAAATTTCAAAGTTTAAAAATTGATATGAGATATAGACCCTCCAACAGATTAGAAAAAATAAAGGGCAATATTTCTGATGATATAAAAAACGGCGAAGGTAAAATAGCCGATGCCAGAATGCAGCTTATAAACGCCAAGGATAAACTTGAAAGAGGCAGGAATGATTTAAAAAAAGGTCAAGACCAATATGAAAAAGGTCTAAAAGAATTTCAAAGTCAAAAAAAAGAAGGACAAGACAAGTTAACAGATTCAAAATATAAATTATCTAAGGCAAAAGGCGATTTAAATAAAGCTGATAAAGACTTAAAAGAAGGCAAGAAAAAACTTGATAATGGAAAGAAAGACCTTAACGATGCCAAAAGCCAAATTGATGAAAATAGAGAAAAATTACAAGATGGCTACAGAAAATATGAAAACGGCAAAGGTCAGCTTAAGGCGGGAGAAGAGGCTTTAAGTGAAGGTGAAAAACAGCTTGCAGATGGCAGAAAAAAACTTGATGATGGTTGGAAAAAAATTGAAGAATCAAAAATAAAACTTCAAGAAGGTAGAATAAAATACGAACAAGGCCTACAAGAATATACTGAAGGGAAAAGAAAGCTTGAAGAGTCAAAGGGAAAGATTGTTGAAACTTTCAACAAAATGGGCATATCAAATGTAAATTATGACCAAGCTCAAAGCCTAATTATTACAATGTCATCAGCCCTAGACAGATTATCTCCCTTGATAGATCAAAGTAAAGGCATTGATGAACAAATTTCTCAATCTCAAAAAAATATAGAAAACTATCAAAATCAAAAAAATAAAATTGAAGCTGATATTGAATCATTAAATAAAGAGATTGCAGACGAAAATGATGCTCAAAAAAAGCAAGAGCTTTCCAATAAATTAGAATCTTTAAAAAATCAAAAAAATCAGATAAATGCAGATTTAGCAAAAGAAAATCTTAAACTCCAAACCCTTAAAAAAACAAAGGAAGAAATTGACAAGAACTTTGCAGAACTTGATAAAATCCTTCCAGGAATAGGAAATATTGGCGATATTAATTCTATAAAGGAAAAATTATCTCAAGCTAAGGATGGAGTCGCTAAGATTCAAACAGGTGAAAAGACTTTAATTGAAGCTAAAGCTAAGCTTGACAGTTCAAAGACCCAGCTTGAAGAAGGAGAAAAACAGCTCCAAGAAGGTATAAGCGAAGCCGAGGCTGGAGAGGCTGAATATGCCAAAAATGAAGAAAAAATAAAAGATAATAGAAAAAAAATACAAGTTGGCAAAGAAGAGCTTATAAAAGCTAAAAAAGATTTAGACGAAGGAGAAAGTAAGCTTAAAAAAGGTGAAAAAGATTACGATGAAGGTCTAAAAAAATATGATGAAAATTATAATAAATATGTAGAAGGTAAAGCTAAATACGAATCTGGTAAAAAGGAGTATGATGAAGGTCAAAAGGCATTTGCTGAAGGTCAAAAAACTTTCGATAAAGAGATACAAGTTGGACAAAATAAATTAAATGATGTCAAATATAAATTATATAAAGGAAAAAAAGATTTAGCAAAGGGACAAAGCGAATTTAATGACAAATCAAAAGATGCTGAAGAAAAAATATCTAAAGCTGAAAATGATATAGATAAGGGTAAGAGATATTTAAATATTATAAAAGAACCGAGATATTCTATAAGCCCTAGATATCAGATTGTAGATGTAAATACCTATATAGATTTTTCAAAAAGAATTGATGGACTCTCTTTAATATTTCCAATATTTTTCTTTGCTATTGCACTTTTGGTTTCATTTACAACTATGACTAGAATGGTGGAAGAAGAGAGAACAATAATTGGAACTTATAAGGCACTTGGTTACACAGATAAAGAAATTTCCGAAAAATATTTTATATATGGGGCGTTGGCTTCAATAATTGGAGGATCGATCGGTGCAATTTCAGGATCTTATATATTAACCTATGTTATTGGAAATGCTTATTCTACTGATAGTATTTTTGAAGGCAATCTAATTATTAGTCCTTATCCTTTAAAAATATTATTTGCCATAATTGTTGGTTTTATTTTTACAGCCTTAGCTGCAATTTTTACAGCTAACAATTCTCTTCGTGAAAATACCGCAAGTCTATTAAGACAAAAACCTCCAAAGATAGGAAACAGAATTTTATTGGAAAGATTTCCCTTTATTTGGAAGAGAATGAGTTTTTTATTTAAGGTTACAGCAAGAAATCTTTTCCGCTCAAAGAAAAGAATGTTTATGACTGTAATTGGCATAATGGGATGCACTGCCTTATTGGTCTTGGGTTTTGGAATCAAAGGCTCAGTAGAAGATATAGAAGATTTACAATTTTCACAAATAATTAAATATGATTTAGCAATTTCTTATGATAGGGATATTGATGAGGATGATTTTAAAAACTATAAGGAATTTATAAATAATTCTTCCCTAGATAGGGGAAAGTTTTACCAAGAACAATTTACAGTGGAGTATCCTAAAATGGACCAAAGCCTTAATCTTATAGTTCCCTCTGATATTGATGAATTTTCTAAATTCTTCTCTATCAGAAATCCTAAAACAAGAAAGGCAATAAATCTAGACGGAAGAGGAGCGGTAATTTCTCAAAAACTATCTAAACTCTTGCATATAAAAAAATGGTGATATTCTAAAAATAAGAGATGCCTATGATAACGAATTTGAAGTAGAAGTAAAAGATATATGTGAAATGTATATCACTCATTATATTTTTATGAATAAGGATTATTATGAAAAAATTAAGGGCGAAAAATTTACGACAAATACTGACTTTATTAAAAATTTAAATGACAAAGAAATGAAAAATTTAAAAAACAAAGTCATAAATTATAAAGTCGTCACTTCAGTTGTGGGAGCAGATATATTCAGAAAAGCCTTGAATCAATTCCTATATTCAATAGAAAAAGTTGAAGGAATTATTGTAATAATGTCCTCACTTCTAGCTATAGTTGTTTTATACAATCTAACTAATATAAATATTGAAGAAAGGCGAAGAGAAATAGCCACAATAAAAGTTTTAGGTTTCTATGCAAAAGAAACTACAGCATATGTTTATAGGGAAACTTTTATTTTAACCTTTTTGGGAATAGTTATTGGATTAATTGTTGGTAAACTTCTTCATTATTTTATCCTGCAAATTGTAGTTCCTTACTATGTAATGTTGTCTGAACATTTAGTTGTAGTTTCCTACATTTATGCAAGCCTTATAACTTTATTTATAACAATATTTATAATGATAATCTTCCACTTCAAAATCAAAAAAATAGATATGGTAGAATCATTAAAGTCTAATGAATAAAAATAATACCCATAAAGTTTTGAGTTCTTAATAACTTTATGGGTATTACTATTCTAAGAGTTTAAAACTTTTAATTTTTTATTAATATTAGTTATAATAAATACGTATATAAATTTAGTAAAGGAGTTTTTATATTGAAATTTATTTCATGGAACATAGATTCATTAAATGCCGCTTTGACGAGTTCATCAAATAGGGCAATTTTAACAAGGGCTGTTCTTTCTTCTATTAGAGATGAAGATCCTGATTTATTTGCTGTTCAGGAAACTAAACTGCCACCTACAGGATTGTCAAAAAAGCACAAGGAAATTTTGGAAAAGGAATTTCAAGATTATTCATATGTTTATGTAACTTCCAAAGAAGAAGCAAGAAAATCTTATGCGGGAACTATGATTTTTTATAAAAAAGATTTGGAATGTAAAGCTACTTATCCTGAAATTGGAGCCCCAGGCTCAATGGATATGGAGGGAAGGATCCTTACTTTAGAGTTTAAAGATTTTTATTTCTCAACAGTTTACACTCCAAACGCTGGAGATGGTTTAAAAAGACTTTCTGATAGGCAAGTTTGGGATAAAAAATATTTAGAATATTGTCAAGAGCTTGATAAAAATAAACCATTAGTTTTGTGCGGAGATTTCAACGTAGCTCATAAGGAAATAGATCTTGCTAATCCTAACAACAATCATTTTTCTGCTGGTTTTACAGATGAAGAAAGGATGGGATTTACTAATCTTTTAGATGGAGGATTTGTTGATACTTTTAGACTGATTAATGGGGATGTTGAAGGTAAATATACTTGGTGGGCTCAAAGGATAAAGACTTCTAAAATTAATAATTCTGGTTGGAGAATTGATTATTTTCTTGTAAGTCAGAGGATAAAAGATAAGGTGAAAAAATCCCATATGATGGATTCCGGACAAAGGCAGGACCATACACCGATAATTTTGGAAATTGATTTATAAAAATATGGTTTTTGCACGAAGGGGACTGTCCTTAGACTGTCCTTTAACAATTAAAAATAAAAATATTTGTTTTTTTA
>NZ_AEAA01000069.1:0-1227 GCF_000179335.1 Peptoniphilus sp. oral taxon 836 str. F0141 | reverse complement strand
AGCAAAGGAAACAAGCACTATGTGGAGCTTTAACAAATGAACCTTTGGATTTAAGTGGTTTATCATTAAAAAATGTTGAAGTCTTGGCTTTTTCTGAAGGAAAATTGATTGCTAAAGAGTTCGGTGAGATGTTATTTACCCATATAGGTGTTTCAGGTCCAATTATATTAACTTTATCTTCAAAAATAAATAGATTGTCAAAGGTAAAATTATATTTAGACCTAAAACCTGGTTTAACTTACGATGAATTGGATAAAAGAATATTGAGAGATTTTGATAAATTCCCCAATAAAGATATAAGAAATGCCTTGATAAATTTACTTCCAAGAGATTTAATTTTTTATGTTTTGAAAAAGTCGAATATCTCATCATATAAAAAAGTAAACCAAATTACAGGACAAGAGAGGGACAGGCTAAAAAGTTCAATAAAAAAATTTGACCTTGATTACAAATGTCTTGAAGATATAAATAGGGCTATAATTACAAGTGGGGGAATATCTGTTGATGAAATTAATCCTCATACAATGGAATCTAAAAAAGTTGAGGGACTTTACTTTGTTGGAGAAGTTTTAGATATAGATGCCTTGACAGGGGGTTTTAATATTCAACTTGCAAATTCAACTGCCTATTTGTGCGGTTCGAATATATAAGTAAAATTTGTCTTTAGATTTTCACACTAAATTTTCAAATTAATAATTGGAGGAATATGATGCAAATTGCCATAGATGGACCTGCGGGCAGTGGTAAATCAACTGTAGCAAAAAAAATAGCTGAAAAATTAAATATTATTTATATAGACACAGGTGCTATGTATAGGGCTATAACATTAAAATTAAAGGATATTGACAAAAAATTCTATGAAGAAGCCTGTAACAATACAAATATTGAATTTATTAACAATAAAATATTTTTAGATGGTAAGGATGTAAGTTCACAAATTAGAAGTGAAGAAATTTCAAAATTAACATCAGACATTTCAAAAATTGATTTTGTTAGAAAAAAACTTGTTTCAATCCAAAAAGAAATTGCTGATAAAAATTCTGTAGTTATGGAAGGAAGAGATATAACTACTGTAGTTCTTCCTGATGCAGATTATAAATTTTATTTAAATGCCAGTCCTGAAATTAGAGCAAAAAGAAGGACTCTACAATTAAAAGAAAAAGGATTAAAGGCTGATTATGAGGAAATTCTAAGAGATATAAAAAAACGTGATAATAATGATATTAA
>NZ_AEAA01000070.1:0-1320 GCF_000179335.1 Peptoniphilus sp. oral taxon 836 str. F0141 | reverse complement strand
TGTAATTGACTCTGTTGCAGCCCTAGTTCCTAAAACAGAGATTGATGGAGAAATGGGTCAAGCAACTATAGGTCTACAAGCAAGACTTATGTCTCAAGCTTTGAGAAAATTAACTGGTGCTATAAATAAATCAAAAGCAGCCGTAATATTTATCAATCAATTAAGGGAAAAAGTTGGGGTTATATATGGAAATCCTGAAACAACAACAGGAGGTAGAGCTCTTAAATTCTATTCTACAATAAGACTTGATGTCAGAAGAATTGAAATTATTAAAAAGGGAGATTCCCCCATTGGTAGCCGTGTGCGTGTAAAAGTTGTTAAAAATAAAGTTGCACCTCCATTTAAAGAAGCTGAAGTTGATATCATGTATGGGACTGGAATATCAAAAACAGGAAATATTTTGGATGTTGCTGCAGATATGGGAATCGTGAAAAAAGCAGGTTCATGGTATTCCTACAATGATGAAAAACTTGGGCAAGGTAGAGAAAAATCAAAAGATTTCCTTGATTCTAATCCTAATTTACTTAAAGAAATTGAAAATAAAGTTAGAGATACTTTAAAAGATGATTCAGATGATATTTCAGTTAAAGAAAATGGAGATAATTAGACTAATAATAATTAAGTGAGAAGTGATTAATTGAAGCTTTTATATTTTACGGATACCCATATAAGAGGAACAAATCCCAAAAATAGACTTGACAATTTTTACCAAACCTTAAAAAATAAATTTCATGAAGTCATAGAAATAGCAAAATATGAAAATGTTGATTATATTCTCCATGGAGGAGATTTATTCGATAGACCAGATCCTTCAGTATCCATAGTAAGTGATTTTGCTAAAATATTTAATGAATTTAGGGTTCCAATATATATAGTAAGTGGTAACCATGATATTTTTGGACACAATCCATCTACATTGGATAGAACTATGCTGGGACTTTTATGTAATTTAGGTATTCTAAATTTAGTGAATGATAGGAAAATAATTTTAGAAAAAGACATAAAGGTACAGTTAACTGCAGCTCCTTATGTTTATTCCATGGATTCTAAAGAAAACATTAAAAACTATATTGTTAAAGAAAAGGATAAAACTTGTAAATATGCCATTCATTTAACCCATGGTTTTTTAATTGATAAACCTTTCTTAAAAGAAGTATCTCATACCCTAATATCAGATATTAAGGATACTTGTGCTGATATTACATTTGGTGCTCATTATCATTATGGATTTACTACACAAGTAATTGATGGTAAATATTTTATAAATCCTGGTGCTTTAGTAAGAATATCCAATTCTATGGCAGAAATGAATAGAAAACC
>NZ_AEAA01000071.1:0-1564 GCF_000179335.1 Peptoniphilus sp. oral taxon 836 str. F0141 | reverse complement strand
GGTTTAACAACATAATCATCTGCACCAAGTTCAAGACCTAAAACTTTATCTACTTCATCTTCACGAGCTGTAAGCATAATAACAGGGGTTTTATGTGACTTTCTTATTTCTTTTAAAGTATCAAAACCATTTAATTTAGGCATCATAATGTCAAGTAAAATCAAAGAATAAGTATTATCCTTTACAAAATTTAAAGCTTCTAAGCCGTCTTTAGCAATATCAACGCCATAACCTTCACGTTCAAAATTAAATTTTATAATATCGGCTATTGCTTGCTCATCATCAACTACAAGTATTTTTATATCCATTAAATCACCTACTCCCTATTATAACATATAAGATTGAGAAAATTATTTAAGAAAATTCCATAAAAAAAGAGCCTTAAGGCTCTAAAAGATAACTAGGCATCTTTATTATCTTCATAAAAAACCTTGTTATCAAATTCTTCACTTTTTAAAATCAAAAGCGTTTTTGTGTCTAGAACTCCATCAAGTTCCAAAACTTTATCATAAAAACGTCTAAGGTCGCTAGTAGTAATAGTTTTAACTCTTAACATGATACAATGTTCTCCAGTTACTCTGTAACATTCAAAGATTTTAAATGAGTGATCTTTTATATTTTTAATATCTTTAATAAGTTGAGGAAAACTGCTTGTATTTACCCTAACAAGCACAAATGTATCAACGTTATATCCTATTTCCTCCCAGTCAATTATTACCTTATAACCTTTAATAAGCTTTGCTTCTTCCATTTTGTAAATTCTTCTGTGAATAGCAGGCCTTGTAAGATTTAAATGTTTTGAAATCTCTTCATGACTCATTCGGCCATTTTCGGAAAGTAGTTCCAGGATTTTTAAATCAATATCATCCAACATAATTTGCTCCTTTTTAATCTATTACTAAATTATAAACTATTTTCTTATATTTTACTATAACTCTTTATAATAGTAAATTTTTTTATTTACTTTACAAAATAAAGTAAATAAAAATATGATTTTTTTCTTTTTATTTTATATCAAAGTTCAAAGAAATAAAAGCAAAAATGTTATATAATAATATCAGGTGATAATATGCTTGTGGGTAAGTATGTAAGTTTAAGAGAATTAATATTAAAGGATGTTTATACCTTTAAAAATTGGTCAAAACACAGCTCCTATTTACTTCTTGATTATAATTTCAATGAAGTGGAAGAAAAGAACATAAAAGAATGGTTTATTTGGAAGACCCATAGCCCTTTTTCAAAATATTATGTGATTTTAAAAGATTCTTACCCTATAGGATATATATCTTTTAAAAATATTTCTTATTTTTTAAAAAGTGCAAGTTTAGGTATAGCTTTAAATCCTTCTTATATAAACAAAGGTTATGGAGGGGATGCAATTAAAACCATGCTTAAATATTTTTTCGAACAACTTAAATTTAAAAAAATTACCCTAAAAGTTGCATCATATAATAAAAGAGCCCTTCATCTGTATGAAAAAAATTGGTTTTAAAAAAGAGATGGACAATTTTAATGTCTTTTCCCAATGGGGATTTTGATATAAATATTAAAGATTTTATAATAA
>NZ_AEAA01000072.1:0-1722 GCF_000179335.1 Peptoniphilus sp. oral taxon 836 str. F0141 | reverse complement strand
TTGTTGAGTGGAGAATCTGAAAATTCTATAACTATTCCTGTAGCAGACCTTGATATGTATAATGCAATTTTAATTACAATATATGCTAAATTTGGTCTTGACGGTGTAAAAAAATTAAAGGACGGATTTTTTTCAAAGCTTCACCCAGCCCAAATGGTAAAGGCAGATAGGAACAATGCTGCTTGTATAAGTATTTGTCCATACTTTTTTGCAACAATGATTTCATCAGATTCTCTTAAACTTGTATGGCCAAAAGAAGGGGCAGTAATTTCACCAATATTTATGACTGCAAAAAAAGAAAGCCTAAAAAATGTAAAGGATGCAATTGATTATTTTACGTCTAAAAAAGTTGGACAAATATTTTCTTTCAACGGAAAATTCCCATCTACAGTAGTAGGAATTGACAACAATTTATCTGAAGACCAAAAGTTTTTATGGGCAGGATGGGAAATGTTAAATAATAAAAGAGAAAAATTAAAAAGTCAAATTTCACAATATTTTGATTTATAAGTAAAGGAGAAATAATGAGATTTATTACTTTTTCAGGACCTCCATCTTCTGGTAAAAGTTCTGTAATAATTAATACAATTAAAAATTTAAAAAAAGACGGTATAAAAGTTGGAGTAGTAAAGTTTGATTGCTTATATACTGATGATGACATACTATACAAAAACGCAGGAATATTGGTAAAAAAAGGCTTATCTGGAGCCTTGTGCCCTGATCATTTTTTTGTTTCTAATATTGAAGAAATTTTAAATTGGGCTAAAGAAAATTCTCTTGATATTTTAATAACTGAGTCTGCAGGTTTGTGCAATAGATGTTCACCATATTTAAAAGATATTTTGGGAATATGTGTGATTGATAATTTGTCTGGAGTAAATACACCTATGAAAATTGGTCCTATGCTTAGAAATGCTGACATTGTTGTTATCACAAAGGGAGATATAGTTTCTCAAGGGGAAAGAGAGGTTTTTTCATCAAGAGTTTTAGCTGTTAATCCAAGGGCAATAGTTATGAATATAAATGGTCTTTCTGGGCAAGGAAGCCTTGAATTATCTATGATTTTAAAAGAAAAATCAAAAGACCTTAAAGAACAAGAAAATTTAATTTTGAGATATCCCATGCCAACTGCTCTATGCTCATATTGTTTGGGAGAAACTAGAGTTGGTGAAAAATATCAATTGGGAAATGTTAAGAAAATCAGGTGAAAATATGAAGATAAGTGAAATTTTAGAAAAATATCCTTTTGCACAAGCTTATTTTGAAAATAATAAATTAAATATAGAAGGAAAAGAATCTGAGGATTTTGATTATTTTCTTAAAAACATATCTGATGAAAAATTAGAAGAACTTGCAACAGATAGAAAAGCTTTAAAAGATGGCTTAAAAAGTTTTATTGATTCTATGATGGAGTTTTTGTCAGATAATCAAATACAATCAATAACTATACTTCCAGGTAGGGATAAGGATGGAAATGAGGAAAATTTTAAAGAATTAATATTAAAAAAATCTGATGTTTTTTCAATAGTTGGGCCAACAGGAGCCGGCAAATCAAGACTTCTTTCTGATATAGATTGGCTTGCTCAGGGAGATACACCAACAGGAAGGAAAATATTAGTTAATGGTCAAAAACCAGATTCAACTATGAGATTTTCAACTCAGGATAAAATTGTCGCTGAACTTTCACAAAATATGAATTTTGTAATGGATTTAACTGTAAGA
>NZ_AEAA01000073.1:0-2194 GCF_000179335.1 Peptoniphilus sp. oral taxon 836 str. F0141 | reverse complement strand
TTACCTTAGTTGGAGTAATAGCTTCTGACATATCTTTATATATATCTTCTTATAAATCAAGCGAGGATACATTCCAACTTATTACACAAGTTTCTGGCAGGGCTGGAAGATCTTATAAAAAAGGAGATGTAATTATTCAGTCATATAATCCCAAACATTATGCAATAATGTATGCAGCAGACAATTCATATGAAGGTTTTTATAAGGAAGAGTTAGAGGAGAGAAGGACTTTTCTTTATCCTCCTTTTTCTAAAATAATTAACCTTGAATTTTCATCAACCTATGAAAAATTAGCTATAAAATGGGCAAATGCATATTTATATAATATTGGAAAAATTATTGGAAATTTAGATGTTCAAGCAACAAAAATTATTAAACTTCCAAAAATAAAAAATGTGTATAGAATTCATTTTTCTTTGAAAGTTTGTCCACAAGATGAGCAAATGTTATTAAAAGTATTAAGAAGGGTAATAAATATCAGTAAGATTAATGATAAAAAGGATATAGATTTAAATATTAAATTTTAAGGTGATATAAATTGGCAATTAGAAATATTAGAACAGATGAAGATACAATATTAAGAAAAAAATCTAAAACAGTTGAAAATTTCAATGATAGATTAAAGGTTTTAGTTGATGATATGTTTGAAACAATGGATTCTGCTGATGGAGTTGGTCTTGCAGCTCCTCAAGTAGGTATGTTAAAAAGGCTTATAGTGGTTGATGATAGAGATGAAGAAAATCAACATAGGTTTTATTTAATCAATCCGGTCATTACAAGAAAAGAAGGTAGTGAAGTTTGTCGAGAAGGTTGTCTTTCAATCCCAGGAAAACAAGGGGATGTTAAAAGAGCTACAGATATTGACGTAACTTACAATACTCTTGATGGTAAAGAAGAGAAAATAAATTGCGAAGATTTTTTAGCAAGAATTATACAACATGAAATTGATCACTTAGATGGAATACTATACACAGACAGGGCAGAAAAAATGTATAGAATAGTTCAAAAAGACGATAATTTAGAAGAGTTAGAAATATGAAAATAGTTTTTATGGGAACACCTGATTTTGCAATTCCTACACTAGAAAAATTAAATGAAATTTCTGATGTAAGTCTTGTAGTGAGTCAGGTTGATAAAAAAAAGGGTAGGGGAAAAAAACTTTTACCTCCTCCTGTAAAGGAAGAAGCCATTAAACTTGGAATAGAAGTTTTTCAACCTGAAAATATTAATTCACCAACATCTATAGAAAAATTAAAAAATGTCCAGGCAGATATATTTGTTGTTGTTGCCTATGGTCAAATTTTAAGCAAAGAAGTTCTTCAAATACCAAAACTTTATTGTATTAATGTTCACGCTTCACTTTTACCTTATTTGAGAGGTGCTGCCCCCATTAATAGAGCTATTATTGATGGCTTTGAAGAAAGTGGTATTTCAATTATGAAAATGGAAGAGGGTCTTGATAGCGGTGATGTAGCCTTGCAAAAAAGTCTAGCAATAAAGGATAAAAATGCCTATGAACTTGAAAATGATTTGGCTAAAATGGGAGCTGAGTTGATTGAAGACTTCTTAATTAATTTAGATAAGGGAAAAATTCAGTTCAAGGAACAAGACCATTCTAAAATGACATATGCAAAAAAAAATCACTAAATCAACTTTTAATATAGATTTTTCTAAGACTAGTGAGGAAATTTTAAATTTAATTAGAGGGCTTGATCCTTATTATGGAGCTAGAGCTAAATATAAAGACGAAATTATTAAAATATTTAAAGCTTATAATTATGACTACATTGGAATAGAAGAGCCTGGAACAATTTTAGATAATAATAAAAAATTGATAATTAAAACAGGTGATGGAGCAATTTCTGTTGAAGAGTTACAAATTCCTGGCAAAAAAAGGATGGATATAAAATCATTTCTTTTAGGTCACAATTTTGATAAAAACGAAAGGTTAGGATAATTATGTACTATTATGGTTTTGAATATTTTATTTATCTAGTTCCCGGTATTTTACTTGCACTTTATGCACAAGCTAAAATTTCATCTGCCTATGAGAAGTTTGGTAGTATTAATTCAAAAATTAATATTAGTGGGGCTCAAGCTGCAAGAAAAATACTTGATGCTAGTGGTCTTTATGATGTTGAAATTAAAATGATTGGCGGTAGATTAACAGATAATTATAATCCTAGTAACAAAG
>NZ_AEAA01000074.1:0-6672 GCF_000179335.1 Peptoniphilus sp. oral taxon 836 str. F0141 | reverse complement strand
AAATCTTAGGCCCTGTGGTCAAGCGGTTAAGACACCACCCTTTCACGGTGGTATCCCGAGTTCGATTCTCGGCAGGGTCACCATAATAAGGACGCATAGCTCAGTTGGGAGAGCATCTGCCTTACAAGCAGGGGGTCATAGGTTCGAGCCCTATTGTGTCCACCAAAAAACACTTAGTGGTTATTAAATAATCACTAAGTGCTAAATAAAACTATGTGTGGCCCGGTAGTTCAGCTGGTTAGAATGCCAGCCTGTCACGCTGGAGGTCGTCGGTTCGAGCCCGATCCGGGTCGCCAAATTTTTAACTATATTTACTTAAGTTTATTTAATTAGTCTTTTGCTTATACACCAGACTAGTGGCTTAATTGTCGGTCATTGGCCGGCATAGCTCAATTGGTAGAGCAACTGAATCGTAATCAGTAGGTTGGGGGTTCAAGTCCTCTTGCCGGCTCCAAATTTTAATATTTGCTGGTGTAGCTCAATTGGTAGAGCAACTGACTTGTAATCAGTAGGTTGGGGGTTCAAGTCCTCTCACCAGCTCCATAAAAAATTTGTAATTTTTACTTTACATTTGTTTAATAATTGTATAAAATATATGTATGCGGATGTGGCTCAGTGGTAGAGCATCGCCTTGCCAAGGCGAGGGTCGCGAGTTCGAATCTCGTCATCCGCTCCATTTTTTTATTATGCGCCATTAGCTCAGCTGGATAGAGCGTTTGGCTACGGACCAAAAGGTCAGGGGTTCGAATCCTCCATGGCGCGCCACAATTTTATAGTTTGAAGGGTTTCTTTTTTTAACCCTTTTGCAGAAGTGCTGGAATAGGCAGACAGGCATGTTTGAGGGGCATGTGCAAGCTTTTGCGTGAGGGTTCAAGTCCCTTCTTCTGCACCACATATTCTTATGAATATTTTGCCGAAGTGGCGGAATTGGCAGACGCATCAGACTCAAAATCTGACGTTGGAAACATCGTGGGGGTTCGAGTCCCCCCTTCGGCACCAACCTTGTACCCACAGTCTAGCTTTTTTAGTTTGACTGTTTTTTTATTTTGTCTTTATTTCAAATATTGGAGAGACTTGTTAATTCGAGTCTCTCTTTTCAATTAAAAATCAATACTTATACGCTAATAGAATAACAAAATTAAAATAAACTGAAAACTATGTAAAATAAACATTGCAAACAACACCTTAGGAGTTTTACAAAAATATACCGTTTTTTATCACTACTTTTTAATTTAAATTTCTAATTGTTTTATTTTCTTAGGTAATATTAATAATATATTTTAATTATTTTGTTCTTATGATTTATATTATTATCAATATCATCTAGGTTTTTTTATTCGTATTTTTGAGTTATAATTTAAGGCAAGAATATATATTTATTATGGGGGATTTATGAGCAAAAATATTTTTTTAATTATAGATGGTTCTTCTTTGTTTTTTAGGGCTTTTTATGCTCTTCCTTTATTAAAAACAAAAAGAGGTATTTATACTAATGCTATATATGGATTTGTTATGATGCTTGAAAATGCTATTGAGCGAGTTAAACCGAGTCATATAGTTGTATGTTTTGATAGAAAAGGTAAAACTTTTAGAAGCGAGCTTTATAAAGATTATAAAGGTACAAGGCAAAAGACACCTAATGAATTAGAACAGCAATTTCCATTAGTTAGAGACATTTTAAAATATATGAATATTGTTGTTCTTGATTCACCTGTTTATGAAGCTGATGATATTGCAGGAACTTTATCTCTTATAGCGTCTAAAGAAGGTTATAAATCTTATTTATTAACAGGAGATAAGGATTATTATCAACTTGTAGATGATAATACCAATGTTTTGATGACAAGGAAGGGTATTACTGAACTTGAAGTTGTGAATTTGCAAAGTATAAATGATGATTACGGTATTAGTCCACAGGAATTTATAGATCTTAAAGGCTTAATGGGTGATAGTTCTGATAACATTCCTGGCGTTCCTGGTATTGGACCTAAAACTGGTTTAAAACTTATTAAAGAGTACTCCACTATAGAAAATCTTTATAATCATTTAAGCGAAATTTCTGGGAAAAAACTTAAAGAAAATTTGGAAGAAAATAAAGTTCAAGCTTTTATGAGTAAAAAATTAGGTACTATTGTTAGGAATATAGATTTGCCCGTTGGTCTTTCTGATTTAAAAATTAAGGAATATGATTATGAAAATTTATCTAAACTATACAGGGATTTTGAATTTAATTCTATTTTAAAAAGATTGCCTGAAAAGTATCAAAAGGAAAAAACAGAGGAAATTGCTGATACATTTTTCCAAATTTCTAATGATTCTATTGATGATATTATAGAAAATATTAAGGCCAGTAAATCATTTGCTTTTAAATTTATTAGTGATGGAAAAATTTATGAGGGTATAGATCCATTTAAAATTGCAATTTTACCAAAGGGTTATAATACCAGCGTAATTGATTATAATAAAGATAATTTGTCAAATTTAAAAGCTCTTTGGGAAGATGACAGCATAGAAAAACTCGGTTATGATTTAAAAGAAGATATAATTGTTCTTCAATATAATAAAATTGACTTAAAAAATTATTGCCACGACTCTATGATTGCTGAATATCTCTTAAATTCTACTGAATCTAATTATGAGATTGACCACCTTGCAAGCAGTTATTTCAATAAGGCTTATAAGAGTGAAGAGGAACTTTTGGGTAAAGGTGTGAAAAAAAAGAAATTCCAAGAAATTGATGAGGGTGATTTAAATTCTTATTTTTCTTACATTTTAAACATGGTTTATAAAATTAGTCCTCTTCAAATGCAAAAAATAGAAGCAGAAGGCATGAAAGATCTTTATATAAATGTTGAGTTACCTCTAATAGAGGTATTAGCAAATATGGAGATTGTTGGTATTAGAACAGATGTTAATATATTAAATGAAATTGATGAGAAAATCAAAGAAAGGATTAATGATCTAGAATTTAATATATATAAGGATGCAGACGAGCAATTTAATATTAACTCTCCTAAACAATTGGGACAAATATTATTTGAAAAAATGGATTTGCCTGTAATTAAAAAGACTAAAACAGGATACTCAACTTCTGCTGATGTTCTTGAAAAGTTAAGAGGAAAGTCGCTAATTATTGACAATATTTTAGAGTATAGAAAAATCAGTAAAATTAAAAATACTTATATTGATGGGTTAAGAGATGTTATTAATAAAAAGACTGGCAGAATTCATTCCAGATTTAATCAAACAGTAACATCTACTGGAAGAATTTCCTCTACTGAGCCAAATTTACAAAATATTCCTATAAAAACTCATGAGGGTAGACTGATCAGGAAAGCTCTTTTATCTTCTGAAGGTTCAAGTCTTGTAGATAGTGATTATTCACAAATTGAATTAAGAGTTTTAGCTTCTCTTTCTAATGATACTTATATGATTAACGCATTTGCTGATGGTCTTGATATTCATAGAAAGACAGCTTCAGAAGTATTTCATACTCCCTATGATGAAGTTTCAGATGAATTGAGAAGTATGGCAAAAGCAGTTAATTTTGGAATTGTTTATGGTATAAGCGATTATGGTCTATCACAAAATCTTAATATTCCAAGGAAAGAAGCAAAAACTTATATTGATAACTATTTGGGACATTTTCAAGGAATAAAAAAATATATGAATGATATCATTCATGTAGGAACAGAAAAAGGTTATGTTGAAACTTTACTTCACAGAAGAAGGTACATTCCTGAACTTAAAGCAAAAAATTTTAATATAAGATCTTTTGGGGAAAGAATTGCATTAAACACTCCAATTCAGGGTACAGCTGCAGATATAATAAAGATTGCAATGGTTGGAGTATATAAGGAACTTAAAAAGAAAAATTTGAAGGCAAAATTAATTTTACAGATTCACGATGAATTAGTTGTTGATGCTCCAGATGAAGAAGTGGCTGAGGTTTGTGAAATTATGAAAGATGTAATGGATAATGCTTTAATAATGAAAGTTCCTCTTAGTGTTTCAATGAAAACAGGAAAAAGTCTATATGAAACAAAGTAAAATAATTGCAATAACAGGTTCAATTGCATCAGGAAAATCACAAGTTACTAATTTTTTGAAGCAACTATCTTACAAAGTTATAGATTCTGATATTATTTCAAGAGATATTATCAATGAAAGAGAAGTTATAGAAAAGATAAAATCATATTTTGGAGAAAATCTCTATTCTAAGGGAGTTTTAGATAGAAGTGCCTTAGCTAGCATAATTTTTAATGATAGAGAAAAGAGAGATTTGTTAGATTCAATAACTCATCCGTTAATTTACAAAAGGATTTCTGAGAAAATCCAAGAATATAAAAGAGAAAAAATAGTTTTTGTTGATATTCCTCTATTGATAGAAAATGGTACAAAGTCTTTTGATATGGATTTCGATGAAATCTGGTTAGTTTATGCTGACAAAGAAACTCAAATTAGAAGGCTCATGTCTAGAGATAACATATCTTATGATTATGCAAATATAAAAATTTCTTCACAAATGAGTATGGAGGAAAAAAGAAAGTATGCTGATATTATCTTAGATAATAGAGGGGATTTAAACGAGCTAAAGGATAAAGTTTTAAAAGCTTTAAATAGATTAAATAAATGAAAATTTTATCAGTAATTTTTATAATATTTATTTATTCAATATATGAAAATAAATATTATAAAATACATAATATTAAAATAAAAAGTGAAAAAGTTCACAAGAAAGTAAAATTTATACAAATTTCTGATTATCACTTAAATCCTTTTATTAATCTTAAGTCACTAGAAAGACATATTAATAAATTTCAAGCAGATTTTGTTTTTCTAACTGGAGATTTTATAAACAGGTCTACTCGTCCTAAAGATTTTTCCAAGATGGAGGATTTTTTAAAAATATTTTCATCTGAAGTATTTTTTGTAAGTGGTAATCACGAGGAAGAAAACGAAAATTGTAGTTTATTTTTTGATATTTTAAATAAATACCATGTAAAACTACTTGATAACAAAAATGCTATTCGTGGTGATATTAACATAAATGGCAAATTTTATAATGGAAAAACTAGCAATTTGAAGTGTTTAAATGATAAGTATAATATTTTGTTAATTCATGATCCTTTAGATTTTATCTATAATGAAGATAAAAATTTTGATCTTGTTTTGTCAGGTCACCTGCACGGAGGACAGGTGAGATTACCTTTTATCGGAGCATTTATTGACCCATACTTTAATTTATTTCCCAAATATTCTAAGGGATTTTATAAAATTAGACAAAGCATTTTATATATTACTTCTGGCATGGGTTCTAAATTTATATTAAGAACTTTTAATCCTTGTGAGATGATTTTTTTCACATTAGATAATGAAGATTAATATTTTGATTTATCTATCGTTTTAATGGATTACAAATTATGATATACTCATATATTATGGTGGTTAGATGGAAAAATGGTTTATAAAAAATAGTAAGGATTATGAACTTTCATATGAAAAATATGGATTAAATAAAATTTTATATAGAATTTTGTTAAATAGGGGAATAAAATCTGATGAGGAATTGGAAAAATTTTTAAAACCAGACCTCTCTAATATTCATTCTCCAATTTTTCTAAAAGATATGGTTAAGAGTGCAAATATTACTATTAGTCATATAACCAAAGGCTCTAATATTAGAATAGTTGGTGACTATGATGTTGATGGAATAACTTCTACATATATTTTATATTGTGGATTGAAGAAAATAGGAGCTAAAGTTTCATATGACATTCCTAATAGAGTTTTAGATGGATATGGTATTAATAATAAAATCATAGATAGGGCAAAGGAAGATGATATATCTCTAATTATAACTTGTGATAATGGTATAGCGGCCTTTGAACCTGTTAAGTATGCTAGAAATTTAGGTATAGATGTAATTGTTACTGACCATCATGAACCTGCTAAGGTTTTAATTGAAGGTGTTTTACAAGAAAAATTACCTGATGCTAATGCTCTTATTGACCCTAAGGTATCTGATTCAAAATACCCTTTTAAAGATATTTGTGGTGCTTGTGTAGCTTTTAAATTAATATCTTATTTGTATTTAATAAAAGGCAAGGAAGAACAGGAAGTCTATGATGACTTTTTAGCCTATGTTGCACTTGCAACAGTTTGTGATGTAATGCCTTTAAAAGATGAAAATAGAATTCTTATACATTATGGACTTGAAGCATTAAAAAATGTGCAAGATGTCGGGTTAAATGCATTAATAAGTGCTTGTGATATAAAAAAAGAAGATATAGATGTTTATCATATTGGATTTATTATTGGCCCAACTTTAAATGCTTGTGGCAGATTAAAAACTGCTAAAGAAGCTGTAGAACTTCTTTTAGAGAAAGATTACAACTCTGCAATCGAGAAAGCAAAAGAAATAAGGTCTATTAATAATCAAAGACAAAATTACACGAATGATGGATATATAAAGGCAATAAAAATCATAAAAGAACAGGAACTTTTGAAAAAATATCCTATTTTATTAATTTATGTTCCCAATATTAATGAGTCTGTTGTTGGAATAATAGCTGGTAGAATAAAGGAAAAATTTTATAGGCCAACAATTGTTCTAACTGATTCTAATGGAATTATAAAGGGTTCTGGAAGAAGTATTGATGAATATAATAT
>NZ_AEAA01000075.1:0-526 GCF_000179335.1 Peptoniphilus sp. oral taxon 836 str. F0141 | reverse complement strand
GTGTCTGCCAAATCAATAAGATCAACTTCTCTACCATTTCTTACAAAAGCTTCAGCAAGTTCTACGCCAATATAACCCGCTCCTACTACTGTAACTTTTTTAATTTCAGGATTTTTTAATTTTTCAATAACTTCCTTGGCATTTTGATAAATTTTTACTCTTTGAACATTTTCAAGATCGATTCCAGGAATTTTTGGAATTATAGGTAGGGATCCTGTTGCTAAAACTAATTTGTCATAAGAATCTATAATTTCTTTTCCACTTTTGTCTTTTGCATAAACTTTTTTAGCCTTAAAATCTATTTTAGAAATTTCAGTTTCCATATGAACGGTAGCACCATTTTTTTCAAAAGTTTCCTTATCGCAATAAAATAATTTATCTCCATTTGAAATTTGTTTGCCTATCCATAGAGCCATACCGCAACCTAAGAATGATAGATTGTTGTTAGCTTCATAAACTACTACTTCATTATTTCCTTTTTCAGCAAGTATTGTGTTTATACAAGCTGTACCTGCGTGATTAGCGC
>NZ_AEAA01000076.1:0-1456 GCF_000179335.1 Peptoniphilus sp. oral taxon 836 str. F0141 | reverse complement strand
TGTAAATTCTAAAGAATCTTTTGATATCCAACCTCTGCAACCGCAAATTGAAATATCTTCATATTCATAAGTATTATTATATAAAAATTTTATAGTCTTAAAGCCTAAATTATTCATTTTATTTAGTGAAGACCACCAATAATCATGGTTTCCCTTTGAAATTATTTTCTTTCCGGGCAGGGAATCTATCACATTTAAATCATCAACTGCATCTTTAAGTTTTAAAGCCCAGGAGATATCACCCGGCAAAAGTACCAAATCATCATCTCTAACCTTTTCTTTCCAATCAGAAATTATCTTTTTATCGTGGTCTTTCCAATTATCTCCAAAAACATCCATGGGCTTTTCTTTTGAAAAATCAAAATGCAGATCTGCTATTGCATATATCATTTTCACCTCAAATTTATTAAATTATAATCGATATTCATTTTATTTAACATATTAATTTCTCTTTTATTAGATGTGAAAATTATAAGCTGTTTATAATTCCTTAGATAATCAAGTGCCATCTCTAATCTTGTATCATCATAATTGGCAAAGTGGTCATCTAAAATTATGGGAAGATTATCCGTAAATAATATGTGAATTAATGAAAGTCTAAAGGCAAAATACAGTTGGTCTATAGTACCTCTGCTCAAATTTTCTATACTCACATACTTTTCATTTTCATCATCATATAAAGAAATATTGTAATTATCATCAATAATTATTTTCTTGTATTTTTCTTTTGTAATCTGTCCTAAAATTTCCTCAATTTTACTCTTTAATCTCGGAAGCATTTTGTTTCTATTTTCTAAGAGTAAATCTTTAAGCCTTTGGTAGGCAAGCTCAGTATAAGCCCTTTTAAATTCAACCTTTTCGAGTTCTTTTATTAAATAATCTTTCTCTTCTTCTGAATCTTTAAGTTTATTTACTGAGGCTTCCAACAAATTAATCTGTCCTTTTAGTGTAGAAATTTTTAATTTTCTGCTATCTATTATAGAATTTATTTCTTTGATAGAAAGATCTGTTTGTGTTATTTCTTCAGACTTTATATTTTCGATTTTTGTTTTCTCGTAAAGATCTTTTTTTAATGCTAAAGATTTTTCCAGATCAAAAATATTGTTGTTTTCGTATTTATCCTTTAATTCCCTAAGCGAAGTGACTTCATATTTTTCAAAAATAATGTTTAACTTATTTTCTAAATCTTCTATTTCTTTATTAAGCTTATCTCTTTTTTCAATTATATCCTTAGATTTTTCTTTTCTATACTCGTTAATTGCTCTATTCTTGTCATTTTCATTGACTTTTTCTTTTAGAAAATTGTAAAGCTCATCAATATCCTTTTTATGGTATTTATCAGTCAATTGATTGAAAAGTCTATCAAAACTTTTCTTCTTAGCAGTTTTTTGAATGGATAAATTTTTAAGAGCTTCCATTCTCACCTTAAGCCTTTCTACAAGTTCCTTATTTACCC
>NZ_AEAA01000077.1:0-573 GCF_000179335.1 Peptoniphilus sp. oral taxon 836 str. F0141 | reverse complement strand
AATTTAAATATACTTCAGTTTTTCCGCTTCCTGTTAGACCATATAATATAGAAACTTCCTTTTTTGTACTTTCTATACTTTTAATAGCATCTTTTTGTTCTTCGTTTAATGTATGATTAGTTCCAACTTTACCTATATATTTTTTATCGCTTTTTACTTCCATATCAAATTCTGTAACTAAGTCTTTTTTTATCAGAGCTTCGATAGGAGTTGAAGACATTTTTAGTTCTTTCATCAAAAGTTTTTTTGAAACATCCTTTTTTTCTATTATATAATTCACGGCTTGACTTTGTCTTTTTGTTAATCCTTGAAGTTTTTCCATAGAAAAATTATTGGATTTTTTCAAATATTTTTCAGTTTTTATTTTAATACTAGTGATAGGGAGATATGAAAACTTTAAAATTCCTTTTTTATAAAGTTTATTGCACAGATTCTTCATATTTGAATCCATATCTTCATATAATTTATCTAAATTTATTTTCTTTAAATCTTCAAGATCCTGACCGTAGGGATATTTTTTTATATTTACAGATTTTTTTATTTTCTTTAAGTCACCAGGAGGAAGTAAGGGTG
>NZ_AEAA01000078.1:0-1437 GCF_000179335.1 Peptoniphilus sp. oral taxon 836 str. F0141 | reverse complement strand
GAAATAGCAACTAATTTAATAGAAAATAGTTTCTCTAGTGAAAACTATAAAATAAGAGCATATTTTTCTAATAATAAATTATTTAGGTCTTCTAGAAATCACCAATATATTTATATTAATGGTAGGTATGTGACTAATAGAGAAATCTCAAGAGAAATAGAAAAAGTATATAAATCTTTAATTCCTTTGAACAGATTTCCTGTTTTTATTTTGTTTATTGATATTAATTCAAGCTTAATTGATGTTAATATCCATCCTAAAAAACATGAAGTTAAACTATCTAATGAAAATAATTTGATAGCAATTTTATGTGAAATGGTTGAGGAAGTTTTATATCCTAATAGGTCTATAAGAGAAATAGAAGACGAACCAAAAGTAAATTTGAATGTTTTCGATATATTTGACGATAAATCAAATGATAATTTAATAAATTTTAAAGAGCCTGCTTATGAACCAAGTGATAATTATATAAAAGAATTTGATATAGATAATCAAAGTTTTCATGAAAATTATCAACCTTTTGATGTGTATGAAGAAAATGCAGATAATAACAACGACATAGATAATATTGAGGAAAATACAAAAGATTTTAATAATTATAATATTCCTAGCTTAGAACAATATCAAGAAGATTCTTTTCTAAACGACAAAGAAGTCATAGATAGTAATTTAATTAATACGAGAATTGTTGGTATTTTGTTTGATACTTTTATTATTTTAGAAAACAAAAATAAGGATCTCATTTATCTAGTTGATCAGCATGCTGCACATGAAAGAGTAATGTATGAAAAATATAAGAAACAGTATTTGAATAGTAATATTAATTCTCAAGTTTTGTTAAAACCAGAAATTATTGAATTAAACGCAAGCGAGTATATGAAAATTGAAAAAAATTTTCATCTTTTCAAAGACTTAGGCTTTTCTATTGACTCTTTTGGTGAGAATTCTATAATCTTAAGGGAAGTTCCAATGATTTTTGGATTTCCAACATATGTTAGTTTCATAAGAGATATAATAGATTCATTAGATGATAAAATATATTCCAATTATCAGGCTGATATGTGGAAGGTTATGAAAAAAGCTTGTCTAAAGGCAGTAAAAGCAGGAGATACACTATCAAATATGGAAGTTAAAGAGCTTATAAATTCTTTAATTCATTGTGAAAATCCATATACCTGTCCTCATGGCAGACCAACAATTATAGATATAAAGAAAACTACTATTGCAAAATTATTTTTAAGGGAATGAAATGGAAAAATTAATTATTTTAACTGGTCCCACAGGAGTTGGCAAAACTAAAATTTCTTTGGAGATCGCTCGTAAATTCAATTGCCAGATTATATCGGCTGACTCTATGCAAATTTACAAGGGGCTTGATATTGGTACTGACAAAATTGTATCAGAAGATAATAATATTAAACATTATATGATTGATAT
>NZ_AEAA01000079.1:0-42215 GCF_000179335.1 Peptoniphilus sp. oral taxon 836 str. F0141 | reverse complement strand
ATATTTTTGATTGGTGTAGTTTTTTTAGTTATATTTGAACTTTCAAAGTTAAGACGCGAATTTTCTTATGATGAACTTTCAAATATTTTTACAAGCATAGGATTTTTTAAACTAACTTTTTTGATGGTTTTAGGTTTCTTAGCCTTTATACCTATGATAAATTACGATTTAATCTTGAATAGATTTGCCAATTGTGAAAAATCTATTAAATATACAATAAAAAGAAGTATTATAATAAATTCTTTTAACAATTTAATAGGTTTTGGAGGCCTAATAAATATGGGTCTAAGATTTAGATATTTTGCAAAGGAAAATGACGATAAAAAACTTCTGAAATTTTTGGCGAAATCTTTTTTATTTGATTTAACTGGCATTTCCTTTTTATCTTTAATCACTTTAATTTCTCTTATAATTTATAAAAGTACGATTATTATAAATTATAAATATTGGTTAATTGGTGGGATTTTATATGGACCTTTAATTTTAATTGTTTCTTTATATAAAAACACAGACGAATTTCATATTTCTAAAAAATATAGCCTAGATGTTTCACTAACTTCTATTGTAGAGTGGACAAGTGCTATGTTATTTTTCATAAGCATAGCTTATGTTTTAGATTTAAAAATAAAGTTTTTCCCTGTGGCTGCTATTTTTGTTGTGGCAAACTTAATAGGTCTTATTTCTTTTATCCCAGGTGGTTTGGGATCTTTTGACCTAGCAATAATTACCATTCTTTCTTCTATAGGAATAAATACCAATGAAGTTTTTACTTGGTTAATTTTATATAGACTTTTTTATTACATTGTGCCTTTCATAATAGGAATTTTATTTTTTATTTCAGATTTAGGAGAAAGTTTTGATTTAAAAAATGATAAAATTCCATCAAAAATAGTTAAGTCTATTGGGCTTGATCTTCTTTGCCTAATACTTTATATACTTGGGGCTTTAATGGTAATTTCTATTTCTGTACCTGATAATTTATCAAAAATTCGACTATTTAAAGGCTTTAACCTTCTAAATGCCAATTTAATTTATCAGTTTTTAAGTTTGCTCTTGGGTTTTTCTTTTATTCTTCTTGGCAGAGCAAACAGAAAAAGAGTAAAAAGTGCAGTTAAGGCAACAATTATTTATTTATTAATAGCTTTATTTTACTGCATTTTATCAGGATTTAGTTTTATAGAAATAAGTTTAATAATAATAAGTCTAATTCTTATTACTTTCACAAGAGAAATCCATTTTCGTAAACAATTTGTTTACTCTATGGAAAATATAACACTAGATTCAATAGTTTATTTTGCTATTGGAACTTTAACAGTAATTTTAAGTGTAATAAATTATGGTATAAAAATTAAAAGGACCAGATACTTTATTTTAATTCCTTTTGAAAAATCTTTTGTAAATATAATTATAATTACAGGAATTGTATATTTTGCAACGAGAATTTTAATGGATTATTTAAAGGGAAATAAGGAAAAATTAGGAGAAAAATTAAATAGACAAACCGTTCTTGAAATTTTAAATAAATATGATTGTTATGCTGAATCTGCTCTAGCTCTTGTAGGAGATAAAGATATTTATTATTATGAAAATGAAAACGGTGAAAAAACTTGTGCTATGTCGATATGTACCTACAGAGATAGGGTTTTAGTTATGGGAGATGCTTTTGGAAAGAAAGAAGATTTTAAAAAGCTTATAGAAAATTTTGTAACAGATGCAGATAAACTTTGTTATAATCCAGTATTCTATGAAATAAAAGAAAATCAAACCATATATCTTCATGACTTTGGCTACTCTTTTATAAAATTTGGTGAAAAGGCAAAAGTTAAACTTTCAGACTTCGTAATGGAAGGCCCTAAGCGTAAATCTCAAAGAAATGTAATAAAAAAATTTGAAAAAAAAGGTCTAAGCTTTGAAATTGTAAGCCCTCCTTACCAAGATGATTTTATGGAAGAACTCAAAAAAATATCAGATTCTTGGCTTGATGGCAGAATCGAGAAAGGATTTTCTCTTGGATTTTTTAACGAAGATTATTTAAAACTTTGTCCAATGGCCTTAGTTAAAGATGGAGAAAAAAATCCTTGCTTTCTCAAATATAATGCCCACCTCAGGAGAAACTTGGGCAACAATAGATTTAATGAGATATGACAGGGAAAATGAGCAAAATGGAATCATGGATTTTTTATTTATAAATTTAATTTTATATTTTAAAGATTTAGGCAAAAAATATTTTGACTTTGGCATGGCTCCCCTTTATAACGTCGGCATAAATTCCAACAGTTTTATCGAAGAAAAACTCGCATATTTAGTTTATAAATTTGGCTATAAATTTTATTCTTTTGATGGTCTAAGGGCATATAAGGAAAAATTTAACCCAGAGTGGTCTTCTGTTTATTTAAGTTATACTAAAAATACTTGGTTATTATATAGTGTAATAACAATTTTTCTTATAGATATAAAAGCCAAGGAAAATTACGATAAAAATAGAAAATAATTTTTTCAAATTGATTCATATCAGAAATATTAAAAGTCCCCATATTTAGGGGACTTTTTGCTTGCAATAATTTTTATTAAACTAATAAATATTTAATAATATAAAATAATGAATAATAAATTTATTGATGATTAAAACTATTTATCCTCATCAATTTTTTTATATTTTCTATTTCTATTTTCACGTTTCCTCTTTTTTCTAAGACTGATAATGTTTTTATCTCTAAATAAATTTACAGTCATATATAAAATATCTACAACATTCATAAAAATAATAACCCTGATAGGAAAAATATTTGGTATAGCAAATTTTAAAAGAATAGCGAAAATAGATATAGTAAGCAAGTCAAAAATATAAGCCACATAAACAATATTAGATACAGTTGAGTCCTCGCTAATTCTTAGCGTATCCCTTAAAACATTTACAAAAAAGAGCAAAATAATAATATTATAGGTACTTTTTTCAATATTTCCTGTTTTTGTATAAAGTTGTAAAAGAAAAAACATTGATGAATATATAAGAATAAATATAATGCCATATATAGAATGTTTTATAGAAGATGATTCATATAGGTCATCAATGCTCCAAGCTTTCATAAAAGTTTTTAAAATTTTTGTACTCTTCACTTTTTCACATATCCATGAAGGTATAAGAGCAAGCATAAAAGCCGTAAGAATTATGGTTTGTAATATTTCAAAAAAACCGAGCTTCGATATTCTTGCAAAATAGTTGAAGAAAAAAAGAATTAGGGAAACTGCACCTGCAGAAAAAAGCATGTAAATCATGGAAATAAATATCTCATAAGACTTACCATTTAATAAAAAATTACCCTTATTACTATATTTAAGACCTATCTCATAAGGATTTCCCAGTCTATTTAGCTCATCTTTAATGTCTTTATCGGTATAGGCTATAGGAAGTCGCCTTTGTAAAATATCCATAATTTCATCCTTAGCCAATTCCTTTTTATCATAAGGAATATAACGACACAAATAATATATATATCTATTAATAATTTCATTATCTATAAGTTTCATTCAATCACCTTTAGTTCTCTATAATATATTATAAGGGATAAATTACCTCTTGCAATAAATAAGATAAAATTTTCTAAAAAAAAATCGGCATAAAAGATAAAACCTCTTTGCCGATTAAATATCATAAAATAATATCAAATTAAGATAAAATTCTTATATCAATTTTATTTTCCTAAAACATAAACTTTAACAGTTCTTCTGCCGAATTTGTTAGCCGTTGCATTTGAATTAAAGAATAGATCAATCCTATTACCCTTAATAGCTCCGCCTGTATCTTCAGCTACTGCATAACCATAAGATGGCCATGAATCAGTTGATTCAATATAAAGTTTTGAACCTAAAGCAATTACTGATGGATCAACTGCAACTGCTCCTACTCTTGCTCTAGTTCCTGAAGCAGTCCTTGAGCCTGCTGATGGGTCATAAGCTGTTGCCTTCATTGTATAAACAGCTATTACATTATCTCCTGTAGGACTTTTGCTAACAGTGTTTTTAACTCCAATTTCTTCTACTTGTGTTACAGGTTCTTTAATAACTTTTCTTGAAACAAGCTCTTGAGAACGAAGTTGGTCATTAATGTAAAGGCTTTTTATTGTGTCTTCTTGTAGACCTTTTTGTCCAGGTGTAATGATGTTTTTTTCTCCCTGTTCTAAATCTTTATTCTCTTTTGATATAATTTGAAAATCAATTTCTGTTTGATTCTTAGTAACTTCTTCTTTAACCCTATATATAGTTATTTGAAATTCATCTTCTATAGTATCTGTAGCTGTATCAAGAGATGGTTTTACAATATCAAGTTTGTTAACTTTAATTCCTAAATTGTTTAAAACTTCTTGAACACTTGCGCCCTTAGCTTTAACTACAATTGTTCTGTTATTAATTTTAATTTTATATGTTTTTATTTTCCTGATATTAATTTCCATTCCTTCAGTAATTTCTTCTGAAGGTGAAGGATAAACCTCTTCGTCATCTTTAAGTTCAATTTTTTCTTGATTTAATAAAGTTTCTACATCATTAGCATAAGTAAAAACTTCTTTTACCTCTCCATTTATATTTATAACAACATCCTTACCAAGGACTGTTGAGAAACCCATTGTAATAATAGAAAGGAGAAATATTGCTATAGTTAAAATTTTAAAATAGCTTTTTCTTCTTTTGTATTTATTCAATTAATTACCTCCCAAATTGAAAAATTATAAATAGTTACTAAAAATTGTTACTAATTTGTAACTTTTCTATATATTAGTATAAAGAAAGGCTTTTTATTTGTCAAGATTTTTGTAACTATTTTGTAACCTTTGATAAACACTGGGTTTCATGGGATTATTTCGACCTAAAATACAATAAAAAAATAAATAATAAAGGCTCCATTCCCTAAAAATGGAGCTTTTAATGCTTGTATTACAGTTTTATTACAATTAATATACATTTTTTATGAAATTCCTCAACATTTTTGCTGTAAATCCCCAAATAACTATGTCTTTATAAACATAAAAATCCATCTCTCCCTCAGCTCTTTTCCACTTATAATTCCTACCATTAGGAATAAGTTCGTAGGGAAAAGAATCTTCTCTAATTAGATTAATTTTTGTTTTATAGGAATTGGGTTTATTAATTTTAAAAAAATCCAAGGGTATAGTAAAAATACTTTCTACCTCTTCTTTTGAAGGGCTTATAGCATCAAATTCAATATTTAATATGCCCACATAAGAATAAATAATGGCTGAATAAGGATTTACCCAAAAATCTCCCTTACCAATTATTGATAAATCTCTCTTATTAATTAATAATTCCTCACAAGTTTCTCTGATCGCAGCATCCCTGGAATTTTCTCCTCTTTCAATTCCACCTCCTGGAAATGAAATTTCTCCAGGCTGATTTTTTAAGCTTAAGGCTCTTTTTTCAAAAAGAATATGAACTTCATTATCTCTTTTTATTAGAGGAATCAAAACTGAGTATGCATTCCTAACATCTATTGCTCTTGGCTTTTTATGTCTAAATTTTTCTTTTATTGTAAAAAGCTCTCTATCCACTAATTATTTCACCTACAAGTTCATCTACACTATAAATTTTTAGCCTATCAATATGCTTTTTCTTGGCCTCTCTCTCAATTAAAAGATATAAGATATCTCTATAATCGTAATCATTTTTTACATTAAATTCTTTAGCCATTTTGGGAATAAGATTTTCAACTATATATCTCATCAATAAATTTTCATTCTCTTTGAGGGAATTTTTTAATATCATATAAATATACTTCAAGGAATCTTCTTCAGGAATTTCTTTGATGTAATAATCATAACCCTTAAGATTTTTTATTTCTTTATAGGTATCAAAATATCCCAATCTAATTAAATTATCACTTTTTTCTGGGTCAAAATCCATTATTTTACCTAAAGAATGTTTTGGGCTTATAATATATTTTGCTTGTGAGAGATCATCATTAATTGGAAGATTTTTAAGCCTTATTACTATTGGGGTAAGTCCCTTTTTTAAAACCATGTTTATTGGGGCTTGTGAGTGAAATCCACCATCCAAATAATACTTACCGTTAATTGGTCTCATTTTAAATATAGGTAGATAACAAGAAGCTATTATATAATTTTTAATCTGCCCCTCAGGCATATCTTCACAAAAAAGTTCTTCACTTTTAAAATCCGAAATATTTACTGTGCAAAGTCCAAAATCTATTTGGCTATTTCTAATCTTATCTTCACAAATAAGTTTATCTACAAGATCAAATAAGGGCTGTGGTGATACTCCTATATCGGTTATTTTTTTTGTAATTTCATTTAATCTGTTTTTTATAATTTCAATTAAATCTAAATTTTTAAAGTTTTTGTTTGAAATCTCTATATTTTTATTGAAATATTCAAGGTCCAAAGACCTCCAAGCTCTCAAACAATCATAAGAATCTCCAGACACAAACATTGCCGCATTTATTGCACCAATTGAAGAACCAACTATTGCTTGGAATTTAAATCCCAATTCACAAAGAGCAAGATAAGCTCCAACGTGGTAGGCACCTCTAGCCCCTCCACCTTCTAAAACAAGACCGTACTTATCCATTTTATCACTTACTTAATTCTGATGTACAATGTGGACATCTAATAGCTTCAATAGGTATTTGTGTAAAGCAGTAGGGGCATGATTTTTCTTTCTCTACTTTGGGTTCTTCTTTCTTCATCTTTGAAGTTAGTTTTCCGATTTGTTTAATAACTAAGAATATTACAAAAGCAATTATTAAGAAATTAACTATACTTTGGATAAACATACCATATTTAACTTCAGCACCACCAACTGTTATTGATAGAGATTCAAAATTAATTCCTCCTATAAGTATTCCTATAAGGGGCATAATAATATTATCTACTAGAGAAGTAACAATGGCTCCAAAAGCTGCACCAATTACAACACCTACAGCCATATCAATAACATTGCCACGTGCAATAAATGCCTTAAATTCTTTAATAAATTCCTTCATTATTCCTCCTAAATTTTCTTTAAACTGACATTATTTCTTTCCAAAATTTCCAATGCATAATCATCTACCCTATAAGCTTCATGATAATAAATTGCAGATATTCCAGCTTGAATCAAAGCTTTTGTGCAGTTAAGGCAAGGAAAATGCGTTACATAGCATATGCTTCCCTTAGCCGGTATCCCTTCCTTGGCACAGTATAAAAGAGCATTCATTTCTGCATGAATAGTTGCAATGCAATGACCATCCCTCATCCTGTGACCCACATCAATACAGTGAGGGTTTCCTGAAGCCGTGCCGTTATAACCAGTTGAAACAATCCTATGGTCGCTATTAACAAGAACACAACCTACAAAAGCCCTATCGCAAGTAGATCTTTGGGCTACAAGCTGTGTTATTTCCATAAAATACTCATCCCAAGACTTTCTCATTTTGCCTCCTTTGCTAACTTATCAACAAGCTCATTAAATTCCACTCCGCTATGAGCCTTCACTTTAACAAAAATAACTTTTAACCTATCTTTTATTGAATCGAAATAATTTTTGTAGGAAATTGTGCCTTCTTTATTGGTTTTCCAATTTCCTTGAGGCCAAGCCCTTATACCTTCATAATCATAATGTAGATAAAGAACTTTTTTATTTTTCTCCAAGGAAACTTCCATAGCCTTCATGGCACCTTTAATCTCACCACAAACATTTCTCATAGTTGAATCTTCATCGTGAAATCTTTTGGAAAAAGAATAACTTTCCCTCTCATTAAAGATATATACCCCATAAGAGAAGGACTTATCACTATTTCTGTAAGACCCATCAACATAAGCTATAAATTCATCATCTTTTACCTTTATATCTTCCTTATCTTCTAAGGAAAAACTATCAGTTTTAATAAAATTTTCAGCATCTTCTAAATTTGAAAACTTTTTATATATAGCACCCTTAAAGCCTTTAACTTCTTTATTGCACTCATCCCAAGTTTTATAAATTCCAGGATTTCTTCCACACCTCACAGCGTAATAATTCAAATAATCACCTCAGTATTGTAATTGTAATATACTTATAAAATTATACTATCTTTAGAAGAACTATAGTAAATAATTTTGCCAAATATATTTAAAATTATTTTATAAATTTTACTTATGAAACTCGGTATTATATAATTAAATAAAGACTAGGAGGTATTTATGAATAGGCAACAATTTGAAAGAATGAAAAGTGGCAAGGGTTTTATAGCTGCTCTAGACCAAAGTGGCGGTTCAACACCTAAGGCTTTAAAAATTTATGGCATAAACGAAGATGCGTACAAAAATGATGACGAGATGTTTGAACTTGTCCATGAAATGAGAAAAAGAATTATAACAAACGAAGCCTTTACTTCTCAAAGAATTTTGGCTGCTATTTTATTTAAAATTACTATGAATTCAAAAGTTGGAGAACTTTACACTGCAGATTACTTATGGGAAAAAAAGGGCATAGTTCCAATTTTAAAAGTTGATGAAGGTTTAGACGAATTAAAAGACGGAGTTCAACTTATGAAGCCTTTTAAAAACTTAAATAGCCTGCTTGAAAATGCAAAACAAAGACATATATTCGGCACTAAGATGAGATCAGTTATAAAGGAATTAAATGAAGAAAGCATTAAAAAAGTTGTTAAACAACAATTTGATTATGCAAAAGAAATTTCTAAACAAGGTTTCGTACCTATTATAGAACCAGAAGTGGATATACATTCAAAAGATAAGGAAAAAATTGAAGAAGTCCTAAAAAAAGAATTGATAACTGAACTTGAAAAGCTTGATAAAGAAACTTATGTAATGTTTAAACTAACTTTACCTGAAAAAGCAAATTTATATCACGATTTATATAATTACGAAAATACTCTAAGAGTTGTCGCTTTATCTGGTGGATATTCAAGAAAAGAAGCTAATGAAAAACTATCAAAAAATAAAGATGTTATAGCATCTTACTCAAGAGCCTTAACAGAAGGTTTAAATGTAGATCAATCAGAAGAAGAATTTACAAAAACACTAGATGATTCAATAGACAAAAATTATAAGGCTTCAATTGCAGGCTGACAAAAATGGACTTAAAGTCGAAAAAGCTTTAAGTCCATTTTTTAATCAAAATATTTATTATTTTCAACCAATTTGGGATTATATTTAATCCTTATTACACCTTTATTTATAAGCGGTTCTCTAATCTTAGTTGTTAAAAGATTATAAGCTGACATAGCAAGTTTATCTATAGAATAATCCACGCTAGTTAGGGAATAACTTTTAAGATATGCTAGAAAAGAATTTCCAAAACTTGCAACGGGTATCTTTCTTTCATTAATATAATCAAGCTCCTTACAAGCATCAACAATTCCGCATGCTAAAAAATCAGAAGAACCAATAAATGAATCTATATTAGGTTCTTTTTTTAGTATTGATATAGCTAAATTATAACCTGTTTGATATTCTATGATATATGGGTCTAAATCACTTTCAAGCTCAACATCTTTTTTATAAAAACTTAATTTCACATGTTCATGTAAATCTGCTTCTTTTTTCGCACCTTTTATAGCTTTTAATCTAGTCAATGAAGGATATTTGTAAGTTGTATAAACATAGGCTATGTTTTTGTGACCCTTTTCTACTAAAGATTTAACTATTGTACTAGCAGCTATTTGATCGTTAGTATCTATAGAATCAAAAGAATCCTCATAATCAAAATTATTTAGAATAACTGTTGGAATTTGCTCATTGATAGCTTTTGCAACTTCTATATTTAAAGGATAAGCCGAATATATGACTCCCATAACTCTGTGTTCTCTTATAATTTCTAAAAGTTCTTCTTCCTTTTCCTTATTGGCACAATTATTAAAAATAAGAACCTGATAATTATCCTTGGATGCTAATTTGCAAATATAATGAGCTACACTTAAAGAAAGAAGCTTATTAAAATTAGCAGAAATTATTATTAGTCTTCCACCTTCTAAAAGAGTTTGTCTATCTTTTTGAGTTTTTACCTTATAACCTAATTGTTCTGCTGCTTTAAAAACATTTTCCTTTGTATCCTCTTGAAAGCTTACGCCTTTTTTATTATTTAATATCATAGATGCTGAGGAAGTAGAAACACCTGCTAATTTTGCAACATCTATTAGTGTGGGTCTTCTTTTATTACTTTTCATGATTCCAATCCCCTGTTAAAATATATAAATTTTCTAACTGATTAAGGATATTATACACTATATCGTAAGAAAATTTAATGTAATAATTTAATAAATATTAAATTTTTTACAAATTTTGAAAATATTTTCCTACTTTTTAATTAATACTAGAATCTGAAAAAAGCATCAAAAATTTGAATAAAAAAATCGACCTTAAAATAATTAAGGTCGATTTAACTTATTTTATCTTACATCATGCCGCCCATACCTGGATTCATTGGTGGTTGTGGATTATCTTCTTTGATATTTGCAACAGCAGCTTCTGTTGTTAAAATCATAGCTGAAGCTGAAGCAGCATTTTGAAGAGCTGATCTTGTTACCTTTGTTGGGTCAACAATACCTTCTTCAAGCATATTTACATATTTATTTGTGAAGGCATCATAGCCAATTCCTTTTTCTTTGTTTCTAATATTTTCAACTATAATAGAACCTTCAACACCAGCATTTTCTGCAATTTGTCTTACTGGAGCTTCTAGTGCTTTAAGGATAATATTAGCACCTGTTTTTTCATCACCTTCAAGAGAGTCAACAAGTTTTTGAACTTCATCACAAGAATCAAGAAGTACAGTTCCACCACCTGGTACAATTCCTTCTTCAACAGCAGCTCTTGTTGCTGATAGGGCATCTTCTATACGAAGTTTTCTTTCTTTAAGCTCAACTTCTGTAGCTGCACCTACTTGAATTACAGCAACTCCGCCAACAAGCTTTGCAAGTCTTTCTTGTAATTTTTCTCTATCGAAATCAGAATCAGTTTCTTCAATTTGTCCTCTGATTTGACCAATTCTTTTATCAATAGCTTCCTTTTCTCCTGAACCATTAACAATAACTGTTAATTCTTTTTCTACTCTAACCTTGCCACAATGACCAAGCATTTCTATTGTAGTATCTTTAAGGTCTTGACCAAGATCAGTAGAAACAACTGTGCCACCTGTTAAGATAGCAATATCTTGTAACATATCTTTTCTTCTGTCACCATAACCTGGAGCCTTTACACCAACAACATTTAAAGTTCCTCTTAAAGAGTTAACAACAAGTGTAGCAAGAGCTTCTCCATCAATATCTTCAGCAATAATTAAAAGTGGTTTAGATTGTTGAAGAACTTTTTCAAGTAAAGGTAAAATTTCTTGAATATTTGAAATCTTCTTATCAGTAATTAAAATATATGGGTCATCAAGTTCAGCAACCATTTTTTCAGAATCAGTTACCATATATGGAGAAAGATATCCTCTATCAAATTGCATACCTTCAACAACATCAAGACTTGTTCCCATAGATTTTGATTCTTCAACAGTAATAACACCGTCGTTGCCTACTTTTTCCATAGCTTCTGAGATAAGCTTTCCGATTTGTTCATCAGCAGCAGAAACAGCGGCAACTTGTGCTATTTCATCTTTAGAATCTACAGATTTTGAATATTTTTTAATAGTTTCAACAGCCTTATCTACAGCTTTTCTTATACCTTTTTGTAAAACCATAGGATTTGCACCTGCTGCCAAGTTTTTCATACCTTCAAGAGTAATAGCTTGGGCAAGTAGGGTAGCAGTAGTTGTTCCATCCCCTGCAACATCATTAGTTTTTGTTGCAACTTCTTTTAAAAGTTGAGCACCCATGTTTTCAAATTTATCTTCACATTCAATTTCACGAGCAATAGTAACACCATCATTAGTAATAAGTGGAGTTCCATATTCCTTATCAAGGATAACATTTCTTCCCTTAGGTCCAAGAGTAACTTTTACTGTATTTGCAAGTTTGTTAATACCTTCAATAAGGCCAGCTCTTGCATCTTCTGAAAATTTAATTTCCTTTGCCATATTATCACCTTTCTTCTTATTCAATTACAGCTAAAACATCAGCGAATTTTATTATTGTAAATTTTTCTTTTTCAAGTTCAATTTCTGAACCAGCATATTTAGAAAATACTACCTTATCTCCAACTTTAAGAAGACCTTTCATATCTTCATCTTTATCAATTTTATTGCCAAGAGCAATAATTTCAGCTACATTTGATTCTTCCTTAGCGCTTGAAGGTAAAACAATACCTGAAGCGGTTCTTTCTTCCATTTCTATTTTTTTAATAACAATTTTGTCATCTAAGGGTCTTAAATTCATATTATACCTCCAATTTCTTTTTAGCACTCACCGTCGAGTACTGCTAACACTTATTATAATAATACATATTCTGTAATTTTGCAAGAGATAAATATATAAAATATAAATTTCAATAAATTTTCACACACCGACATAAATTATGAATATTTAAATCAGTTTTCAAATTTCATGTAGATTTAATTAATTTCTTCATTTTTATAAACAAGATAAATGCAATTAATTCAGCTATAAGGGAAATAATGATAATGGTAGTAATTGAAGACTTGTCATAAAGCAGACCCATTATTGAGGAACCCCAAAAAAGTGCAAGTCCATAAGAAGTATTAAATACACCATAACCGCTACCTCTTTTAGAAAAAGGAACTAAATCTCCTATGGCAGATTTCATTATTGTTTCATGAGTGCCCATAACCATTCCCCAAATAAACATTCCTATTATAATAAGGGGGATTTTATAGGAAAGTGTCAGAAAAGGAAGCAGACAGGTTAATAGAGGAATTAGGGCCAAAACTAAAATACCTCCGGTTTCAAGGCCTGTTTTATCTTTTAACTTATCGTATAAATGACCAACTAAAAGGGCAAAAAAAGCATCAACAATCATTGCAAAAGAATAGATCATTGCGATTGACTTATCACCAATTATTGCTTTTGCTTTTAAATGATAGCCGATAATAGAAAAGTTTACAAAGCCTAAGCTGGCAAAAAAGGCAAAGAATGTATAAATCCAAAAAATACTTTTTAAATTATCCGACCTGTATTCTTTAATATTTATTTCTTTAATAATATTTTCTCCGTTAACTTTTCTATAAGCAATATACACAAAAACCATTAATAAAATAAAAGGCACAATTAAAAGTTTGTAGGAAAACTGATATTCATTGATTGTATTTTTACCGGTAAAATAAAAGACAGCAGTAAAAATCAAGGGACCTAAAAAAGCACCTACCTGATCAAGAGCTTCCTGCAAACCGAAGGCAAAGCCAAGGCCGACTTCATTTTTAGCAATGCTTGATAAAATTGTGTCTTTGGCAGGATTTCTTAAAGATTTTCCAATTCTTTCCAATAAAATTAAGATGATTAAAATATTCCAATTTTGACTAAAGCCAATTAATGGAATAACAAATAATAAGCCATAGCCAACAAAAATAAAAAGCCAATGTTTTTTTGTATAATCAGACAGGTATCCTGCAAAAAGTCTTAAAAAATAACCTAAAAATTCACCAATGCCAAATACTACTCCAACTTTTGTTGCACTGATGCCTATTAAATTTAAATATTGGCTGTTTACGCCCCTTGCAGATTCGTAAATCACATCACCCAGCATGGAAATAATTCCGAAAATTAGGATTATTTGAATCGCTGGAGATATATTTCTTTTTTTCATATAATCACCTTGTTTAATTATACACTAATAAAATTTATAAAAACTTTTGTAATATTAAGTTATTGTAAAGAAAAATCTTATAAAAAAATATAAATATAACTTTAAACATAAAAAAAGATGCTATCTATAATATAGAAAGCATCCATTTATAATAAATATAAGAATATTATAATTTTTTATTAAGAATTAAATATGGCTTAGATTATTAATAAACTAACTTATTTTGTGAAAAGATTCTAAAAAACTTTTGAATTTTCTTTCGGATCCCTTAATCTTCTTAGAATTTTTAAATAAGATCTGTTTCTTTTCTTTATTTATAACACATATATTTGAACAATTTACTAAAATAGACCTATGGATAAATAAAAAGTCGGGAAAATTTTCCTTTATATGATTAAGATCTACTCTTATTTTATAGTCTTTGTCTTGAGTGTAATTATTTTTTTATTTTTCTTAAAAATTCCGCCAAGATTTGACCCATTAATATTAATAGCAAAAATAAGATTTTATAGACATGATCGATATTTTGACTCGGGGAAATAATTGCCAGTAAAATAAATGCTGTTAAGAAAGTAAATATAAGAGTTTTTTTACTTAGATTTTTAATATCTACTGCGAATAGATTCAAGAAAAATCCCAAAAGAATTATTTGAAAAGCTTGTACCAGCAAAGATGAAATAAAAAATTTATGGTCAAAACTCTTTTTAAAATAAATAGAAAACCTATTTAAAATTAAATCGCTTATAAGGTATAAAAATGTTATAAATGAATAACTAATTATTTTTGAAAATTTTTTCATATATTAAAGTCCTTTCTTTATAAAAAATACAAAATAAAGAAATAAAGAGCTAAAACTCATTAATTAAGCAATAATATTTAATATAAGTTGATAAATTAAGGGAACTAAAAGGGCAGGCAGGGTATTAGCAATTTTAAAATTTTTAATTTTCATCATTTGTAGACCTATTGCAAAAATCATAACTCCCCCAATTCCAGATATATTTGCTATTACAGCTTCTGAAAAAATTGGGGCTAAAAAACTTGCTAGTATGGTCAAAGTTCCTTGATAAATTAAGAGGGAAAATCCTGATACAGCTACTCCTATGCCCATTGTTGAAGCAAGTATTAAGGCTGTTATTCCATCTATTGATGCTTTTGCTAGTAAAATGTCAGAGTTTCCTCTTATTCCTGCATCAAGAGAACCTAAGATACCCATTGAACCCATGCAAAATATAAGGGTTGCAGAAACATAGCCCTCAACAAATTTTGAATCATTATCTTCAGGATTTTTTATCAGTAATTTTTTGAATTTTTCTCCCAATTTGTTTACAGAACCTTCAAGGTCAAGTTTTTCTCCTATTACAATTCCTATTACTAGGGACACAATAATAATTAGAGTGCTGCCCTTTAAACCTGCGTTTACACCTATCATCATTATAGCTATAGGTATAAATGCTAAAATTGTATCTTGTAAGGATTTTGAAATTTTATCTCCAATTTTTGAGCCTGCAAATCCAAGTATTAAAACGGCTAAGGCATTTGCAATTACTCCTATCATTTTTTTACTCCTATCTTATTTTCACGTCCATAATAAAAAAGATATTGATTAGCAAAACCCGCATAGGCTCCGAAAATCTCTCTGCCTTTTTGGGCAACTTCTTTTTTTTGTATTTCTTCTTTTATATATAATTCTTCCATTACTCTTTTAATCCATACATCTACTGGAAAGGATTCATTTCTTTCAAAAGAAAATAATAGTATGCAGTCTGCAACTTTAGGACCAACTCCTGGAAGTTTCATCAGTTCTTCTCTTTGAGATTGTAATGAAAGTTTTGAAATTTCTTCTATGTCTATATCTTTATTATAAATCATTTTTGAGCTTTCAACTATTCTTTTATCTCTAAAACCCACCTTTGTTTTTTCTCTTATTTCTAGCGGGTCTATATCTTTTAATACTGATGGACTAGGAAAAGAGTAGTAGCTTCTGTTTTTATCTTCTGTAATATAATTTCCATATAAATTTGAAATTTTTTCTATAGATTTTCTTATTCTTGAAATTCCATTATTTGCTGATATTATAAAAGAGATTATGGTTTCAAATTTTTCCTGATTTAGAATTCTTATACCCTTGCCGTAGGAGATTGCTTTTTTCATAACAGGGTCTATAGAAAGAGCTTTTTCAATTTTTTTGTAATCTTTTTCTAAATCAAAATATTTATACCAAATATTTTTGAAATCTTCTTCGTTAGAGCCAATAATATAAATATCATCATCTTCTTTTTTTATATTAAGGACTTTTCCGTAAGCTACTATTGTAAAAGATTCATCATCTTCTTCATAAAACCTAAAGCATTGACCACAGGTAAATATATCTTTAGGATCAAATTCTATCAAATTTTTTATGTGCACATGGTCTGAATAATAAGTAATTTCCATATAATCTTCCTTAATAATTAATTTAAAATAACTACAGAATAAATACCCTGTAGTTAGTTATTTGATTTTTAAATACAATTTAAAATCTTAAGTAGTTTCTTATTTATCTATATTTTTCATATAATATGATAATATAAGTAGTGAATCATTTAATCTTATGTTTTCTACAACAACATCTTTTGGTGCTTTTAAATCAAAGGGTGCAAAATTCCAAATTCCCTTTATACCTGCATCTATCAAATCTTTGCCAACTTTTTCAGCTTGTGATTTAGGCACTGTTATTATAGCTATTTGAATTTTATTTTCTATTATAAAACTTTTTAACTTATCCATAGGTAAAACAGGAATACCTTCAAGATTCGGGAGATTTTTTACATCAAAAAGGGCTTTTATATTAAAACCCGACTTGCTAAAACTAATATATCTTGCAATAGCTGAGCCTAGTCTTCCTGCTCCTACCAATATTGTATTATAAGATTTATCAACGCCTAAAATTAAATCTATCTGTGATTTAAGTTCGTAAGTATTGTATCCGTAACCCTGTTGACCAAAACCACCAAAATTGTTAAAATCTTGTCTTATCTGTGAAGCTGTAAATCCTGTTAGTTCACTTAATTCTTGGGATGAAACTCTATTGATACCTCTATTTATCAAATCTTCCAAATATCTGTGATAGACAGGCATTCTTCTTATTACCGTATCTGATATTTTATTAGATAATTTAGCCACATTTCACCTCCAACCTAAATAATTATAACAATCTTTTATTGCTTTGTAAATTCTGTTAGAATAAGAAGTGGAGGATAGTATGGCAGAAATTCTACTAAAAGATATTAAAAAAATTTTTATAGATAAGGTAATTTTACAAAAAGCTAATTTGACTGTTGAAAGTGGAGATAAAATTGGACTTATAGGTGCAAATGGTGCTGGTAAAACAACTCTTTTTAAAATTATTTTAGGAGAAATTTCTTATGATGATGGAGATATTTTTGCCAAAAAAGCTTTAAAAATTGGATATTTAGAACAGCAACTTAATCTTTTAAATTCCAGTAAGGTTTACGATACTTTGCTGGAAATTTTTTCTGATTTAATTGCTATGGAAGACAGATTAAAGCATTTAACTGAGCAAATTTCTAAGGACCCCCATTCTAAAGAATTACTTGAAACTTATTCCAAGCTTCTTGAAGATTTTAACAACAAGGGTGGCTATTCCTATCCCTCTATGATAAGGGGTACTTTGATTGGTCTTGGATTTAAAGAAGAAGATTTTGATAAAGATATTGGAACTCTTAGTGGAGGACAAAAAGCAAGGGTTGCCCTTGCTAAGCTTTTGCTTGAAGATTCTGATATTTTACTATTAGATGAACCTACTAACCACTTGGATATAGAAGCAATTAATTGGCTGGAAAAATTTTTAAAGGACTACAAAAAGGCTTTGATCGTAATTTCTCACGATAGATATTTTTTAAATAATGTAGTTAATAAAATAGTTCTATTGGAACATGGAATTACCACTACTTATAAGGGAAATTATGATTATTATGTAAAAAAGAGAAAACTAGATTTAGAAATCTTAAAAAAGCAATATGAGGATCAGCAAAAAGAAATTAAAAGACAAGAGGAAATAATAAAGAGATTTCTAAACCTCGGCAGAGATAGATTTATTAAACAAGGCAAGTCTAGAAAAAAACTTTTAGATGCCATGACAAAAATGCCAGCTCCAACTAATGAAAAAAAGACCAAAATTTCTTTTACAACAAAAATTGAATCTGGTAAGGAAGTTTTACAAATAGAAGGCTTGAAAAAAACTTTCAAAGATAAATTGTTATTTGAAAATTTATCCCTAAAGGTTTTTAAAAAAGATTTGATCGGCTTAATTGGTCCTAATGGAATAGGAAAGTCAACTCTATTTAAAATTATTTTAGGGAAAATGCAAAAAGATCAAGGCAAGATAGAAATTGGAACTAATGTTAAAATAGCTTATTTTGACCAAGAGCTAAAAAACCTAAATAAAGAAAATACAGTAATTGATGAAATTTGGGATGCTTATCCTAAATTAGACCATTTTCAGCTAAGAAAATATCTTGCCCAATTTTTATTTGTTGGTGATGATATTTTTAAAAGTATATCTGAGCTTTCAGGTGGAGAGATGGGCAGACTTAGCCTTTTAAAAATTATGCTTTCAAAGGCAAATTTTCTCCTTCTTGACGAACCCACTAACCATTTAGATATAGACTCAAAAGAAATTCTTGAAGATGCCCTAAATTTATATGAAGGAACTGTTCTTGCAATTTCTCACGATAGGTATTTTTTAAATAAAGTAGCTAATAAAATTTTTGCCATGGATAAGTGTGGAATTGATGAATATTTAGGTAATTATGACTATTATTTAGAAAAGACCCAAAATACAGTTGAAAATGAGGATGAATATATTTCAAAAACTCAACTGCAAAAAAAGAAAAAAGAAGACCAAAAAATTCGTCAGGAAAAAAAGTTACTTAAGGGTAAAAAACAAAAAATGGAAGACGAGATAAAAACTCTAGAAGAAAACTTATCCACAATTGATGCAAAACTGACAAATAACAGTAATTACGAAGATTATAAAGAAATTTTAAAGCTTACAGAAGATAGGCAAAAGCTTGAAAATAAGCTGAATTCTCTATATGAAGAATGGATTTTGTTAGATGATAAAGTCTAAAAAAACTTTCCACTTTTATTATTTGTTTCAAAGTTACTTATGGACTTTATCCCCAAACTTATGCACATTATCCACATACTTTATAGGATTTTTAAATGATACTATTAACATTTGCTGTGAATTTATACTTATTCACAGCAAATCTCATATTTTATAGTTTTCCCACCGTTTTTTTACAAAAAATATATAAACTTATCCACATTTTTTATAATATTATCAACATTTGTTAATAAATCGCTATTTTTTAAGATTTTATACTTATCATGAATTGAAAAAATTTTTTAAAAAGTTTTGTCAACTGATAAATGTAATTTTATCTTAAATTTTAAGAAATTCTTATATTTAATCACTAAAAAGTTTTAATTCCTTTGAAAAATCTTTTTTGCCAATATAGATATACCGAGAGATAAAAAAAGGATTATGAAAAGATCTATAAATAAAATTAAAATTTTCTCTATTCCAAAAAAATTAATATAATCTAAATCCATATTGTGAATAAAATCTGTAAATAAAACATGAACAAGATATATACCCAGAGTATTTTGGCTAACAAGTGTCAAAATTTTTTTAATTTTATTGGAATTTATTTTAACCTTTAAGGCAAGAACAAATAAAAAATATGACATAAGGAAAGTAAAAATATTAACGCTGTCCCATATAGAATAATCGCTTTGTCCACTGGTTTTTGATAGCTTCCACATAATAAAAACTACACCTAAATATCCAATCAAAAATCCTAAGATGCAAAGAATAGTATTAAAATTTAGATGGATTTTTTTGTACTTTCTTATATATGCTCCCAGCAGTGCGTAAATAATAAAATTGTAGGCTCCATTAAGAATATAAATATTAAATATTTTAAAAATTCTTATATTAACAATATCTGCTAAAAAAAGCGTACACATTGATAAAATTATCCATAATTTTAGAAGATATGAAAGTTCTTTATTTTCATTTTTTACAATTAATATTCCCAAGGGTGCAAATAAGTACACCAATGATATAATTTGCAAGAAATACAGGTGAGGTTTTATGTTTCCTTGTAAAATATCTTCTATTATATTATGTAAAACAATTTTTTCCCCATACAAATATTTCATATATGGACAATAACTTATCCTATATACTATTTCTGCTAAAACAAAAATAATTGCAAATTTTAAAACTTTTTTTAAAATCTTATTTATATCTATGGAATCTTTTGTGTATAATAAGTAGCCTGTTGCCATGCAAAATACTGGCACACAAAACCTTAGTAAAGAGCCGAATAATACAAAAAAATTCCAAGTTTTTGAATAAATTTGGCATATTGATCCACAAGCATTTAAGTGAATCCCCACTGTTGCTATTATTGCTAATGTTTTTATCAAATCTAAATTATAATCTCTTTGTTTCATCTTATTCTCCTTATTTGAAAAAATTATAGCATAAAACTAAGCTTGAGGTTTTATTATATTTCATATCAGATTAAAATAAATAAAAAAAGACTCGCAAGAGCCTTTTTTATATTTAGATTTTCCTAACAAGCCAATACCAAGCTCAGGCTTTATGATGAAAGTTTCTCTTAAATCTTGGCTTTAGGTTTTACCACCACTATATTCTCAATAAACTAATTTTTTAATAATTTTATCATTTCAGTAGCTGGGTCTATAATATCAATTGAAGTATATTTTTTCAGCTCATCTTTTAAATAAGGAAAATGAGTACATCCTAAAATTATTGCTTGAATCTTATATTTTTCATCCTTGATATTGTTAATATAATTCATTAGTCCTTTTAAATTTAATTTTTCAATAATTTCTTCTGCAGGTGTATCCACTTCTATATTTTCTACAATCGAAAGATTACCCATGCTTATTATATTTCTGTGAAAAGTTTTACTTAAAATTTCATCTTCCTTATATGCTGCTAGGGCATTTGCAGCTAATATAAATATATTTTTATATTTTTCATCTAAATTTTCATATACATCAAAGGGACAGATAATTTGAATATCTAGCTCCTTTGATAATCTTTTAACATCTAAAGCTGCAGAAAGTGAATTACAATATATAAAAAATTTTTCAGCTCCCCAAGATAAAGCTTGTCTACTTAAATTTTTGAATTTTTTTTCTAACATATCTTTAGAATAATATTGAAGCCTACTTTGTTCTTTTGGTGAATCTGCTAAGAAAAACTTTCTAGCTTCAAAATTATTTTCTATAAGAATGTCTTGACCCATCTGGCTATCTTTTGGAGTTCCAGCAAAAACAGCTACTTTCATTTTTTATCACCTCAATCTTTATTATTTTAGCCTATATTAATTTTCATGTAAATATTTTACTATAGTTTCGCTCTATTAATTTAACTCAATTATAACATTACTAAAATTTACTTAACTCACCTATAATTTTGCATAATTATGAGTTTATTTATTACGTTTCGTATATTATTTCATCAAATGAAAAAATTGTGTAAAATTTAAGAAAATTTTATTTTAAAAAAATAAAAATTCTGCTATACTATGTAACGTTGTTAAAAATTATACATAGGGAAGGAGAAATAATATGTTAACAATTAAACTTAATATGATGCAAGCAGTTGCTCTTGCAATCGTTGTGTATTATATAGGAAAATTTTTAAGAGGGAAGATAAAGTTTTTTCAAACTTTCTGTGTTCCTGCACCAGTTATTGGTGGTTTTTTGTTCGCTTTAGTTCACTTAGGATTAAAACTTGCAGGCATTTGTCAATTTGAAATGGACACTACACTTCAAGATCCATTTATGATGGTATTCTTCACTGCTATTGGTGTAGGTGCAAATCTAGAAACTTTGAAAAAAGGTGGAAGAGGCTTCGTTTTATTTCTAGTTATTTCTGTAATACTTGTATTTTTACAAAATGCAATTGGTATGGCTATTGCAATAGGTCTTAAAGAAAATCCTTTGATGGGACTCATCTGTGGTTCTATTTCAATGGTTGGTGGTCACGGCTCAGCAGGAGCTTGGGGTCCTAATTTTGAACAAAACTTTGGTTACCAAAATGCCACAGTTTATGCAATGGCAGCCGCAACATTTGGTGTAATTATGGGTTCTTTAATTGGTGGACCTATTGGCTCATCTCTAATTAAAAGACATAACTTAAAACCTGTTGAAGATAGGAAAAAAATTGAAAGTTATGACGAAGTCCTTGAAAATCTTCATGATCAAGAAAATGGCTATGAACATTTACCATTAACAGCAGAAGATTTCATCAAAGTTTTAGGACTTATATTTATTTCTATAGGATTGGGAGCAATTCTACAAAAATTCATTTATGACCATATATCTATTAAAGGAACAGCTCTTTCTTTACCAGCATATGTAACATCAATGATTATTTCAGGTGTTTATGTTAATACTATTGGTAAAAAAGGAAGAATGGCTGTAGATCAAAGAGCTGCAGGAATTTGCGGTGATGTTGGTTTAAATGTATTTCTTGTAATGGCTCTTACAAATATTGACCTTTTAACATTAAAAGATGTTGCTGGAAATATGCTTATTATTTTAGGAGCACAAACACTTTTAATGGCTTTATTCTCATCTATAGTATGTTTCAGAGTTATGGGCAAAAATTACGATGCTGCTGTTTTATCTGGAGGAATGTGTGGATTTGGAATGGGTGCTACTTATAATGCCCTTGCAAATATGGACTCTATTACTGAAAAATACGGTCCTTCTCCAACAGCATATTTCATATTGCCAATGGTTGGAGCTTTTGCTATTGATATCATAAATTCTTTGTGGATAACATTCTTTTCAAACTTATCCTTCTAGGATTTATAAACTATATTTTTAAAGCTGATTTCTTTTTGAAGTCAGCTTTTTTTATTTTTATCTTTATATTATTGTAGAAATTTTCTCAATAATTTTTTTCAATTCTAATTTTCTTTAATTTATGAAAAAATATTGGTGTAAATTATCAATTAAAATGCAATTAAAAATGCCCTAAAACTAGGGCATAAGAACCTTGTTGGAAATCCAACCATAATAACTTTTTTCATTTTCTATATTTTTTGCTTGAACATAACACCAAACTCTTGTTGAGCCTTCAATCTTTGTCTTTTCTATATAAAGCTCACTTCCTTGGGGAAGTGTTGTAATTATATCAGAATCAGCATCTGCTTCTTTCCTTAAATTTGCCATCTTCATCGTAACCTTTTGGTAAGTATTTAGAAGAGAACCAGCAAGCTCTTTCATAGAAACTGCATTGGCATCATCGGTTGATTTTTCATAATCTTCATCAATTACTTCAGAAACTTTTATTAAATTTTTGTTGACCTTTATATCCTTTAAGATATTTTCTGCTCTAACAGACAAAGGCTCAGCTTGAATATATGATTTTATTAAGCTTATAGCATTATCTTTATCTCCTTTTTGATAAAACACTATAGCTTTTTGTAAAATTATATCTTCAAGTTCTTCAAGTTTTTCACCAGCTTTGGTGAAATTTTTTTCATCTTGAGGAATGACTTTATTTAACGATTTTACAGCCTCAATATAATCGCCATCTAAAACTTCTCTATTGGCATTTTTAAAATAATTATCAGATTTAATCAGACTATTAGCTTTATCAAATTCCTTGCTCAAATCTATTGAGGGATTTATTCGGCTAATATTTTTGTAGATATTTTCTGCACGAGTATAATCTCCCTCTTCTATAAGAATCTCAGCCTTTGCAAGTCGATTTTTTTCATAAATTTTACGGCCAAATAGAAATAAACCGAAGAAAATTAAAAGGGCCAATAAAATTTTGAAAATTGTATTAAAAATATTTTTGGTTTTCTTAATTGTTTTTTTATAGCTTAAAGATAAGTCATTAATTCTACTTTTTGTAATGCTTTCTTTTGTAGGAGCAACCTTGGTTAGATTTGAACGTGTCATGTTTCTTTCCAAAGATTCCATTTCAATAACTGATTTATCAGATGTCTGAAGAATTTCATTAACAATTTTTGAATTAATGAGAGCCTCTGTTAAATTATTTAAAACAAAATTTTTATTTCTTTTACAAAATCTACATTCTTCAATATCTTTTGGATTAATTGCCCCACAAATACATCTCCAATAGTCAAGGAGATTTTCACCATAGGTATTAATATCAGGACCTAAAATTTCCTTTATTTTTTCTAATTTTTTTTCAGGTATTATTGGCTGCAATATTTGCACTTCGCCATCCATACTGATTTTTTTTACCCCTTTATTTGCATTATAAGAAGCTATTCTAATATCAATAGACCTGCTAGAAGAAAACCTCTCATCAAGAGAAAAAGGCTTAAGATAATATTTTGAATGAGGTAAAATTTCAACATCTGAAGAAAAATAAAATTCTCCTCCATTAAATAAATATTCTCCAGAAAAATTTTTAAACTTTACAGATAGAGTAATCTTATTTACTGTTTCTTCACCCATATTTAAAATATCTATGGCTAAAGAGAATTCTTCAGATAAAAGTTCCGCCTTTGAAATTTGAAGAGTTTCATTTGGATTAAAATATATAGTTGTAGGTAATGTTCTAAAATTTTCCACTGTAAACTCCTTTCAAGACCTTTTAATTATAAACTAGGAAATTAAAATTTTCAATCAGATAAGCTTATAGGTTAAATTATTAAATTAATTACTATTCCACATACTGCTCCCATGATAATAAGTTTGAAAAGTCCAACTTTTTTATAATACAAGATCAGTGCTGGAATAAAGGTTAATAGAGCTGCAAAATTAATAGAAGAAAAAGAAATTTCATCAGCAAAAACTGATGATCTAAATAAATCTAAAGCAGTAATAAAAATTAAAGATACAATTCCTGCTTTAATTCCATTTAGACCATAGTCTAAAATCTTGAATTTTTTATTTTTTGTAAATAAAAAATATCCCAAAACTAACATTAAAACAAGCTGCGGCAAAACAAAACCTGCTGTTGCAATAATTGATCCAACTAATCCGTAAACTTTTTGACCTACAAAAGTTGCAGAATTTATTGCTATTGGTCCTGGTGTCATCTGAGAAATAGAAATTAAATCAATAAGCTCTTTCATTGAAAGCCAGGCATTTTCTTCAACTACAAATTTTGAAATAAGAGGTATGACGGCATAACCTCCACCAAAGGCAAAACAACCTATTTTTACAAATACTAAAAATAAAGCTATCATGAATACCTCCTATCTACAAAAGAGAAGAATCCAACACCTATTAAAGCTAATATTAAAATTATAAGTGCGGCATTAATTTTCGTAAAATATCCAAGGACAAAGGCAATAATTATTAATAAAATGGTAAATCCTGGATATTTGCTATATGACTTTAGACCCATTCTAATTACAGTAACAAAAAGTACGGCAGAAATTACACCGCTTATCCCTTGCAAGGCTGCATTGATGAAAAAATTTTCTTTAAATTCTTGATAAAAACCTGCTATCAGAGAAAGAATAATTAAACATGGCAAAACACTTGCCACCAAACAAATAAAGGCACCAATAGGGCCTCTTAATTTATAACCTGTTAAAATTGATGCTGAAATTGCCATAGCACCAGGCCCACCTTGAGCAAGAGCTACAATATCCATCATATCATCTTCATTAATTAGCTTTAAATCTTCAACAAAAATATCTTTTATTACGGGAACAATTGTATATCCGCCCCCAAAAGTAATTGCATTTATTTTAAAAAAAGTGAAAAAAAGCTTAACTAAAGATATTTTTTTCATTAAATCACCTTACTTCCAATTAATTATAACATAATAATTAAAGCTTTAATATTAATTAAGGCTCAGCTGTAGTATAATGAGGGTAGGTGATAAAATGAAAATAGGAATAATTGGACTTGGATCAATGGGAGGAGCTATACTAAAAGGTTTAACTCAATCAGGAATTGAAGTGAACTTTCACAGCCCCCACTTTGATAAAAATGAAAAGATAAGAAATGCAAGTTTTTATGAATCAAATTCTCTAGTTGTAAAAAATTCTGATCTTATAATACTTACTGTTAAACCAAATGTTTACAGGCAAGTTTTAGAAGAAATTAAGGATTTTGTTGAAGATAAAATCATTGTTTCTGTGACATCTAAATTTGGTTTTGAAGAATTAAGACAGATACTTGGAAATAAAAGATTTATTCAAATGATGCCCAACACTCCAGCTTTAGTTAAAGAATCAATGACAGGAATATGTCCTGACCAAAGCATAAAAAAAGAGGAAGTAGAAGAAATCATTAAACTATTTAATTCTTTCGGAAAAACTGTTGTAATTAAAAAGGAAGATTTTTTAACTTTTGAAGCTGTGTGCGGATGTCTACCAGCTTTCATATATGTAATAATTGAAGCCTTAGCTGATGGAGCTGTTTTAAATGGTATGAAAAGAGATGAGGCTTACCAATATATTTCTCAAACAGTTTTAGGTTCTGCTAAAATGATTTTAGAAACTAAAACTCATCCAGGAATATTAAAAGATAAGGTAACAACACCTGGAGGTTCAACAATAGTTGGTATAAAATCTCTTGAAGATAGTGGCATCAGAGGTTATTTAATAGATGCTATTTGTAATATTATAAATAGATAGGTTTATAAATATACTTTTAGGGTATAATATATAATAAAGAAAGGAGACATCATGAAAGATTTATTGGTATTTTTGGCAGATGGGTTTGAAGAGGTAGAAGCTTTAAGTGTAGTTGATATTCTTAGACGTGGTGGTTTAAGTGTTGATACTTGCTCAATAAAAGATAGTAAGAAAGTAACAAGTTCTCACCAAGTTACAGTTTTAGCTGATGTTCATATTGATGATATCAAAATTGATAATTACAAGGCTTGTTATATACCTGGTGGTCAACCAGGAGCAACAAATCTTCAAAATGACCGCCGCATAATTCAAATAGTTGAAATGTTTAAGGAACAAGGAAAATTTGTAGCGGCCATTTGTGCAGGTCCTCAAGTTTTAGACACAGCAGGAGTTTTAACCGATGAAAAGTTTACATGTTATCCTGGCGTTGAAGAAAGATTGAAAACTAAAAAAAGACTGGATGTTCCCGTAGTGGTTGATGATAATATTATTACGGCTATGGGTCCTGCCATGGCACCTTTTTTAGGATACGAATTGCTTAAAATTTTATCTGGAAAAAAGAAGGCAAAAGAAGTAGGAGATGGATTCTTAATTAATAAGATTAAAGAGTTTATCAAAGAAGATATAATTTAATATTTCTTGAGGTCGGCGTGATTTGCCGACCTATTTTTTTATATATTTTACAGTTTTTTCACAAAATTTACATTTCATCTTTAAAAAAGATTAAATTTATTATATTATAAATATATAATTATTTATTGGAGGATGCAATGTCTATAAATTATATATTCGGTCTTTTAGGTGGATTAGCTTTATTTTTATATGGGATGGAGCTAATGAGCAGAGGACTTGAACTTGTAGCAGGTGCAAGACTTAGAACTATAATAGAAAAAATGACATCTAATCTATTTAAATCTATTTTAGTGGGAACAATTGTAACCGCTATAATTCAGTCTTCATCAGCCACTACAGTTATGGTTGTCGGATTTGTAAATGCTGGTGTAATGAATATTTACCAAGCTGTCGGTATCATTATGGGAGCTAATATTGGTACTACAATTACAGGTCAGTTAGTGGCTTTAAATATTACCTTAATGGCCCCACTTATTGCCTTTATAGGCTTTGTTATGTTTACATTTTCCAAGAAAAAAACAAAAAAATATCTAGGACAAGTCATTATTGGTCTTGGATTTTTATTTATGGGTTTGCAATTTATGTCAGAATCTATGGAACCTTTGAGATATTATGAAGGTTTTATAAATTTAATGACTAAATTTTCAAACCCAATTTTAGGTGTGCTTGTTGGTGCGGGAATTACTGCTATTATCCAGTCTTCATCAGCATCAGTAGGTATTTTACAAGCGATCAGTAATCAAGGGCTTATACCCTTATCCTCTTCAATGTTTATCGTATGTGGATTTAATATAGGTACTTGTATAACTTCAGTTCTTTCAGCAATTGGTACTTCTAAAAATGCTCAAAGAACTGCAGCCGTTCACGTTTTGTTTAACTTAATTGGTACAATAATTTTTATAATAATTTCATTTTTCATTCCAATAGATAAAATTATCATCTCTTTTACAAGAAACTTGCCAGCGGCTGAAGTTGCAAACTTGCATACACTTTTTAATGTTGGTACTACAATTTTACTTTTCCCATTTTCTAAAAAACTTGCTGATTTATCAAAATTAATAATCGTTGGTGATGACAATGATTATGATGAAATGAAGCTAAAATATATTAACCCATCTGTGAAAAAAGATCCTACAATTATGCTTACAGATATAAAAGCTGAAATAAATAGAATGTTTAAAATTTGTAGGAATAATTTTATGGAAACAGTATCTTTGATTGGTAATTATAGCGAGGAAAAATATGATGGTATCTACAAAAGAGAAGATGTAATAAACCTCCTAAATAAAGAAATCACAAGATATATAATAACTGGCCTTGGTAAGGAAATGGATGAAAAAACATCAAATAATTTTGCTGGATATTTAAGAATAGTAAGAGATCTTGAAAGGGTTGGTGATCACTGTAAAAATATTGCTGATTCTACTAAGCAGATGGATGAAGAAATGCTAAGTTTTTCTTCTATGACTTCTGGAGAAATTGAATCTTTGAGAGATACAATTTACCAAATTTTTGAAACTTTAAGAGAAGATTTAACAGCTCGTGAAGTTGATATTGATGTAAAAAGAGAATTACAAACTCTTGTTAAAGATGTGGATACTATAAGAAATGCCCATATGGAAAGAATGAAAACAGGAGTATGTAATCCTGAAAGTGGTCTTAATTACGAAAAAATGCTCACTGCTTTTGATAGGATAGGTTCTTATCTTTCCAATGCAGTAAGGCTGTATTGTAATTAATTTTATTAATGATTGGTTGTAATTTTGGTGATTGAATGATTAATTTTGATACAAAAAATAAGAGAATTTCAGATTTAGATTCTTATATTAATAAATATTACAATGGAGCAGAATTAATTGAAGAAAAATCTATTGACCTTCCAACTTATACCATAAAAGATATTACAAATGATAGGAATGCTTGCTCGCTTGTTTCATTAACAAGGTTAATAAATTACTATTATAAAGATATTGACCCTATGGAAATTTATAATTTCATAATAATTTTTGCCAGAAAAAGAGGTTATTATGAAGAATATGGAACTTTCCCAAATTTTATATCTGAAATAGGAAATTCATACTTTAAACTAAAAAAAATTCCTCTTAAATTCAAAGGAATTTATTTTACAAATTTTTATATTCATGTAAAAAATCAAATTGACAAGGATAGACCGGTGATTATGAATATAGGCGAAGGATATTACAAAAATCATTCCTTGACTGTAATAGGTTATAAAATATTTTTATATAAGAAATTGAAAATAAAAATATTAGAAGTCATAGATGGGTGGTCAAAAGAAAAAAGATATATAGATTATTCAGCCCTAAATGGTCTAAATTCTTTAGGTGCTTATTCTTTTAATTTAATTAAATTTAATGATTAGCTTAAACTTTTGGCAATAGATATATTTAAAGCTTCCTCTAGGGAGCCATATAATTCAATATAATCATTATAAATATTTTCAAGTCTTTTGAGATTATAGATTATAGCATCTGAATCTTCTAAAAGGCTTATTTTATTTAAGGGAAAACTTCTATATAAATCAGATATTTCTATTTCAAGTTTAAATCTTAAATTTTCAAGTTCTTTAGTTGATAATTTTAATTCTAAATGACTTTTATAGGAATCCATATTTTTTAAACTCACCAAATCATAGGCATAAAAAGCTTGTCTTATATTTTCAAAATTTTCCAAAGGAAATTCATAAAGTTTTGGAGAATATTTACTTATTAAAGACCTATATAAATCTTGGCATTTCTTTTTTATAGATTGAGGTTTTTTTTCAAAGGGATATGTGAAAATTCTTTTATTTTTCTTTATTTTATTTTCTTCAATTTCTATTTTAAATTCCTTTTCCACTTTTTCATTAACATAAAGTGAATCACATTCTCTCAAAAGATCAAGTTTTCTCCTTATAATCCTGATATTTAAATTTAAGTCATCACACATATCTTCAAGCTTAGCAAAAATCTTGTTATATTGACATTCTGTTTTTGGGATAAGATGCATTACTGTATCGTCTTTTAAAAAGAGTAATTCAGAAACTAAAAAAGACAAATATTTTCTGTTCAAATTCATCACCTTTTCTTTATTGTAACATATACCCTTCTTTACAAAATTCATTTATTTTTAGATAATAATCTTAGAGGTGATTAGATGAAATTTTTTACAAGAAAAATACTTACAAAAGAAAATTACAATAAGGCTCTTGAACTTTTAAAAGAATTAAGAGATAAATCAAGGCTTGAGCAAGGCTGTATTTACTATGATTTATATAGTGATGTAGACAGTCCATATACCATAATAATAAATGAAGAATGGGAAAATTTAGAATTTCAACAAAAACATGCCCAAAGCGAACATTTTAAGAGAATTGTTCCTTTAGTTGCAGAATTAGTAAAAGAAAAATCTCCATTAATAAGATTCGATGAATTAAAAGAGATTAAATAATTTCTATAAAGATTTTGTAAAAATTTCATTATTTGCTATACTTTTTAAAGGTGATTAAATGAATTTTGAATTTAATATTTTATATTTTATACACTCGTTTCAAAGTCCACTTTTAAATATAGTAATGAAATTTATTACAAAGCTAGGAAATGGAGGTATGGTTTGGTTAATTTTAGCACTAGCATTTTTTATTAGTAAAGATAAAGAAAAAAAACAATTAGCCCTTACAATAATACTGAGCTTATGTATAGAATTAGTTTTAGGCTCTTTTATTTTAAAGCCAATAATTAAAAGGCAAAGACCATCGTGGATAGTAAATATTCCACTACTAATAAGTAATCCAAGAGATTATTCCTTTCCATCAGGACATACAGCCTCATCAATAGCTGCAAGTTTTGTAATATATAAATATAAAAAATCATGGGGTATAATATCCTTTATACTAGCAAGTCTTATAGCTTTTTCAAGGCTCTATCTTTTTGTCCATTTCCCAACAGATGTGCTTGGTGGAATAATACTTGGATTAGTATCAGCAAAGTTTGCATTATTAATAAAAAATAAGATAGAGATGAAAAATAAAAAATTACCCTCACACTAGTGAGGGCATTTTTATTGCTATTTACTTTCTACATTATCAGATGAATTTTCATCTGCATTTTTTTCTTGAGATGGCTCTTTTTCTATTATGTCTTTAGGGTCAAGTACAGATACCCAAGTTTGTCCCGGGCTTAAAATTATTTCTTTTCCGTCTTGTGTCGTAAATTTTGTTCTTTGACTTGGATCATCTTTTTGCCAATTAATATTTATTATCTTACCATTTGTTAAAAGTAGCCCCTTTCCTTGACCTACAATATCTATTGTCAAAGTTCCCAATGGTCCTGTTACCTTTGATGATGCAAATTCAACTATCAAATTAGAAACAAGAACATCTTTTCCATCTGCTTCATCTGTTACATTTTTTTCATTTCTTATTATCCTATATTTGTTTGTATTTGCATCATACTCATACTTTTCCTTATAATGTTTGAAAAAATTAAGGGTTATAGAATTGCAAATTTCATCTCCCATTTGTTTTTTTATTTCATCTAGGTTTTCGCTTGTATCAAAATTAAAAGCCTTATTGTCAGAAACTAAATCATATTTATATTTTTCTGATTGCTTTGTCATTAAATCAATGGAGCTGTAACCGTCATGGGGTCTTTTTTTCTTTACATCCTTATTTCTATAAAAAGTTATTCCTTCAAGGGCTATTCCATCTAAATCGTCAACTTTTATTTTAGGAATTTCAGCATAACCCATTTCACTTCCACCCCAATGAGCATAAATTGCGTTATATTCCTTAGCTGTGTCTACAAAATATGGTCTAGCACTTCTTATTGGTCCAATAACTGATGGACTTTGTGATTGAAATATTGCCATATATCTTGTAAATTCGCCTTCAGCCTTAAATTCATAAATCATATCACTTTGGTTAAGACCAGATTGAGGTATGGCATCAAAATGATTATCAAGCATAACAGCAAAAGGACGTCTTCTAAGAGTATCCTCTGTTGTTTCTAGTCCTGTAAAGGGACTTCTTATTACTTCTTTTTCATCAATACTTTCTTCTTTTTTTACATCTTTTCCACTATTGGCATCCTTATCATTACGCAAGTCTTTGCATGCACTCAAGGTAAAAATTAATAATCCAACACCTATGAAAAGAACAAGTTTTCTAGCTTTAAATCTCATCAATTAAATCTCCTCATTTAGTTTTTCTTTTGTAAAATCAATAAAATCCTCTACAACTTGGCTTATTTGTCTGTCTTTTTTTACTATTGCCTTATAGGATCTTTGCAAATTGACATTTTTAATAGGTATGCTAACCAAATCTTCAAAATGACTTAAGAACTTTGGAAAAAAGCTTATAGCTTGACCGGATTTTACAATATTTAAAACCATATCATTACTTAAACACATAAATTTTAAATCAATAATTACTTCATGGTCTCTTAAAATGCTAAGTAATGCTTTTCTATCCTCGTCATCAAACTCTCCCAATACAAACTTCTCACCATTGATATCCTTAATATCAATTTCTTTTTTATTTGCCAGCCTGTGATTTTTATTCACTATAAGACAAAATTTATCTTCATAAAGATTATAACATTGACACCCATCTTCTGCTATATCACCTTCAACTATACCTAAATTTATAAAGCCCTGGCGACTATCTTTTATTATTTCAGTTTTCCCCTTAACACTTGTCCTAATTTGCACCCTAGGATTTAGTTTTTCATACTCAAAAACTATATTTTTAAGGAAATCACTTGAAAAAGACGAACTTAGACCTAAGTTTAAGTCATAGATTTTTGAGGAAGATTGTAGAAAAAGAATTATCTGGTCGAACTTTTCAATCAGTTCCATTGCATAATCAAAAAGTTTAAGGCTGACATCAGTTAAATATAGCTTTTTTGAAACTCTATCAAATAATTTTACTGAATATTCCTTTTCAATTTGTGATATTGCATGAGATACTGTAGGTTGAGATATAGATAAATTCTTTGCAGCTTGGGACATATTTTTAGTCCTGACCACTTCCACAAAAATTTCAAGATCTCTTATAGTCATTATCCTCCCCCCTTTATTTTAGTTTAATATGTAAGCTTTTAAAATGCAATATTATATATATAAAAACAGATCTTTAATAAAATTACAAATATTTTAAAGTCATTTTTAAATAAATATGAATATTTATAAATTTTTACAAATTTTTTGATGATTTTTTTTCATTTTGTGATAGAATAAAAATCTATAGAAATTTTATACAAAATTTCATCTAATGTTTGAATTTTAAGTGTTTTAATCATTCCATAAACTGGAAAAAATAATAGAAAAGAGGATAGATTGACAAAATTAAAAGAAAAATTTAGTAAAAATATTTCATTAACAGAAGGTAGTATTTTTGAAGGGCTTATAATTTTTTCAATTCCTTTAATTCTTACTAACTTTCTACAACAACTTTATAACACAGCCGATTTAATGATAGTTGGTAGGTTTGCAGGAAAAAATCCTATGGCAGCAGTTGGGGCAACAGGACCCTTATCAACTCTTCTTGTCGGACTTTTTTTAGGTCTAACCACTGGGGCAGGTGTAATAATTTCAACCTATTATGGTATGAATGATGCTAAAAAACTAAGAGATTCCGTAACTTGTGCATACTTTTTAGCAATTTTATCTGGAATTATTATTACTGTTGGAGGAATTCTAACTACACCGTTACTTTTGAGGCTTTTGGGAACGCCAGATGAAATTATGACTGATGCCATAAATTATATGAGAATATTTTATCTTGGAGCTACCCCCCTAATAATTTATAATATGGGTGCTTCTATTTCTATTGCCACAGGTGACTCTAAGCGTCCATTTAACTTTTTATTAGTAGCCGCTCTAGTCAATATTGTTCTTGACTTTGTTTTTGTCGGATATTTCAAAATGTCTGTAATAGGTGCTGGTATAGCAACCTTTTCAGCTCAAGCAGTTTCTGCAATTCTTGTAACTTTAAACCTAACAAGTTCAGACAGTGCTTTTAGACTTAGAATTAAAAAAATTTCTTATCACAAAGAAATAGCAAAGCAGATATTTTTAATTGGAATACCAACAGGCCTACAATCATCATTTATCTCCTTCACAAATGTAGTTATTCAAGCAAAGATTAACTCCTTTGGTTCTAATGTAATAGCTGGTATTGCCGCAGAGGGAAGAATTGATGGATTTGTCTTTATGACCTTACAAGCCGTGGCTCTTGCTGCTACAACTTATGCTGGGCAAAATTATGGGGCTAAAAAAATTGATAGAATTAAAGAAGGTGTAAAAGTTACTGTTAATATAACTTTGGCAATAGCTCTAGCTCTGTCATTAATATCAATAGTATTTGCAAATCAATTAATTGCTGCCTTTAATCCTAATGAAGAAGTAGTCTTTTATGGAGCTAAAATGCTTAGAATAATATGTCTAGCAGTTTGGGCTTTTGGACTATCAGAAAGTTTATCTGCTTTCATTAGAGGAAGTGGAGAAGCCCTTGCACCAATGCTTATATCTTTTGTATGGCTTTGTATTTCAAGAATAGCTTTTATTTATTTACCAATTAAAGGCTGGTCAGAAAGTATTGACCCCTTATGCTGGTCTTATCCTTTTTCATATATATGTAATTTTATAGTAACTTATATATATTATAAATTTGGAAAATGGAGAAAAAAAGCTTCTTTATAAAAAACCTTGGATCTTTAAATCCAAGGTTTTTATTAATTAAAATTCATTATAGTGAACTTTACTTGTAACATCAAAATCTTCATGAGCCTTTGTGCCACGTTTTTTATAACCAACAGGTATTAAGCACATCGGTTTATAAGGTTTTTTAACTCCAAAATTCTTTTCAAAATATTCGTCATAAGAAATTTTTCCTGAAGTATTTCCACGAACTACGTTTATCCATGAAGTAGATAGACCTTCTTCTTCAGCTAAAAGTTGGAAGTAAGATGCATCTATTGCACATTCTTCAAGCCAAGTTGTAGAAAGTTCAGTATTTCCCATAAAAAGAATTACACAAGGACATTCCTTTAAGTATAGGGTAGAATATGAATCCATATTAGAAAGCTCATCTATTTTTTCTTTATCATCAATAACTAAAAACTCTACAGGATGAGCATTACCATTAGATGGAGCCATTGAAGCATACATTAAAAGTTTTTCTAATGTTTCTCTTTCAACTTTTTTATCCTTAAAGGCCCTAACAGTTCTACGATTCTTTATAATATCAGTTAACATTAAATCAACTCCTTAAATTTTATTAATTATATTCTACCATATTATTGAAATAACTTCTTCTTTAAAAAATTATTTTTATAATAATTATATGGAATATACCTGCAAACAATATCAAAATGATAATTTACAAGAGCTTTTAAAAAACTTAAATCTGTTAATTTTATTGAATTTTTAAGCTTTTATAAGAATAAAATAATAATAATTTTTTTTGAAAATATTTTCATAAAAAACTTGACAAATTTAAAATAGTAGGTTATTATATTAGAGAAGTGAAAACTTCATCATCTTTTTTCTTCCCTGGAGGGTGCTGTGTTAGTACATATAAGCACCCTCTTTTTATATTTCACTAATATTACAAAAGCTAAAATCTGTAACAGAATCTTAAACTTAATTTTTACTATACTTGTTATAATATAGATAGAAGTTCTTAGAAGGGTTGATGTCATGAAAAGGAAGTTTGTAGTAATTGCCTTTTTGTCTTTGACTTTGCTTACAGGTGGAGTTTATGCTAAATCTTTTAAAGACACCAATAATCATTGGGCTAAAAATGCTGTAGATAATATTACTAATTTAAATGTAATGAATGGCTATGAAAATGCTTATTTCAAACCTGACCAACTTATGAAAAAAGTTGAATTCTATTCTCTTGTAAATAAGTTATCAAGTTTGAATAAAACTTATACAGTTACTTTTTCAGATGTAAATCCCAATGATTGGTATTACAATGATGTAGCTAAAGCTATAAAGGCAGGATATTTAATACCTACTATGGGAAAACTCTATCCAGATGAACCGATCACAAGGGAAGAAGTTTGTGAAATTTTAGGTTATATGTATGGTTTGAGAAAAAACAAAGATGTTTTAAAAGAATTTCATGATTATAATGAAATTTCTGAATCTGCCAAGGGATATGTTGGAGCCATGGTTAAAGCCAATATAATTAATGGTTACTCTCAAAACATTTTTGCACCAAAAAGAGGTATGACAAGGGCCGAAATTGCTACAGTTGTTAACTCTCTTATGGAGGAATATAATCGTCCTCAAGGAAAAGTTGTAATTGATAGCAAGATTAAATTTGGCAACAGAAATCTATATGAATAATTTGAACTCAGGAAAAAGCACTATAAATAGTAAATCTACTTATAGTGCTTTTTTCTTTTATATTATAAATTTATCTAGAAGAATTTCTTAATTTTTCAAAAAAGGAATTTAAAAGTCTAGCTGATTCTTCTTTTAAAATTCCTCCTTGGTAATTTGTTTTATGATTAAAACCCCCATCTTTTAAGAGTTCAACATGAGATAATACAGCTCCGAATCTGTAATTATAAGCTCCAAAATATAAATTTTTTATGCGGGCATTTATTATTGCTCCAACACACATGAGGCAAGGCTCCAAAGTAACATACATATCACAATCTTCTAAATGATATGAATTTAAATTTTTACAAGCAGAATTTATAGCATTTATCTCTGCGTGACATAAGGGATTTTTCTTTTTCTCCTTTTGATTATATCCTTGACCTATTATTTTTTTATCTTTAACTATTACACATCCTACGGGAACATCAAAATTTTTATAAGAAATTTTTGCTAATTCCAAGGCTTTTTTCATAAAATAAACTTCCATAAATTTATTATATATCAATAAAAATTTATAGTAAAATTTTTAATTAAATTATCGCTGTAGTATAATATTAATATAATTAATTTTACACAAAATAAAAAATTTACAAGATAAAATGAAAGAGAGGTTCTTATGAAACAAGATAATTTAGGAAATAGGATTGAAGAATTAGCTATAGAATATGGCAAAGTTGTTACTCATACTGGAACTGAGCTTGAACAAAATAGTGTGAACTTTTTTCAAAAATGGTTTAAACACCTTGAAAAAATAGCAAAACTTCCTATAGAAACTAAAATTTCACCAGTTAAAAATGACCATCTCAATAGGTCAGTTTGTTATGCACTTTTACAAGGCAAGAGTAAAGATACTGTTGTACTTATCGGTCATTCAGACACTGTTGATGTCGAAGACTTTGGAAAAATTAAAGATATAGCTTATGAACCTGAAAAAATTAAAGAGGCTTTCAAAAATGGCCAAGTTGATGTTTTAGACAAAGTAAAAAAAGATTTAACAGACGAATGGCTTTTTGGTCGTGGTATTTGCGATATGAAGGCTGGTGGTGCTATTGAAATGGCTCTATTTGAAAAGTATGTTCAAGATGAAGATTTTCCAGGTTCAGTACTCTTAGTTGCTGTCTGTGATGAAGAAAATCTATCTGCCGGTATGCGTCATCTTTCTTATATTTTAGATGATCTAAATAAAAGATATGGTCTAAATTATAAGCTAATAATTGATGGTGAACCTCATGAAAGAATAGATAAAAATACAATGATTATTTATGATGGCTCCATAGGAAAAATTATGCCAATATGTCTAACTCGTGGAAAACTTACTCATGTTGGACAAGTTTATCAAGGACTAAATCCAATTTCTTTATTATCTGAAATTGTAAGTTTAACTGATCTTAATCAAGACTTTATAGAAACTAGAGGAAATACTACTTCTCCTGCACCAACATGGCTATATCAAAAGGATAGAAAATATGTATATGATGTATCTCTTCCTATTACATCTGGTGGATATATGTCATTATTACCCCTTACCAAAACTCCTAAAGAAATCATGGAAAAATTAAAGGAAATTTCTGTTGAAGCCTTTGAAAATGTAATTAAGAGAACTGACAAATCCTTTAAAAAATATTTACAAGCTAGTGGAGAAGAAGGAAAAATTGAATATCCAACAAAAGTTTTTATTTTTGAAGAATTAGTCAGGGAAATAAAAAATGAAAATAAAGTAGATATAGAAAAAATTCTAAAAGATACAGAAAATAAATTAACAAAAATGGTTAATGATGGAGAAGTATCTATTCCTGAAGCTGTCTTTAGATTAATGGAAGAACTTTTATCAAACTATTCATATAGGGGACCTGTAGTTTTATGGGGAATTTGTCCACCATACTATCCTTCAGTAAATAACTTAGATTTAAAGAATTACAAAGAAATGCAAGAACTTGTGGAAAAAATGAAGGATTTTACAAAAGAAAATTTAGATTTAAAATTAGATGTTCAAAATTATTTTACAGGTATCTGTGATTTATCCTATGCAATGCTTACTCTAGATGATGAGGAACTTTCATATGTTAAAGATAACTTTTTAATGTGGAATACTTATCCTATAAATCTTGATTTAATTAGAAAATATTCAATGCCTGTATTTAACATCGGTCCATGGGGTAAAGACCTTCACAAATATACTGAAAGGGTTTCAAGATCAGATTTAAAATCCAATACTCCTAAACTTATGGATTTTGTAATAAAGGAAATTTTAAAATAATACTTATTACTTATGGATAATCTTATAATTTTAAGGTATCATATCTAATGAGGGAAAATATGAATATTAAAATAATAGCGGATAATGCATGTGATTTAACAAAACAAGAAATTAAAGAATTTGATATAGAAATAATGCATATTGCTTTAATTTCATCAAAAGCTGATGAAGTTGATAGGAACATAGAAGTTGAAGAAATTTTTAAAAGGCAAGGACAAGGAGAAAGTTTTAAAACATCTCAGATACCTGAATTTGAATATTTAGAATGCTTTGAAAAATATGCTAAAGAAGATATACCTTTTATTTATCTGAGTCTTTCAAGTGGACTTACAGGCGGCTATGCCAACTCCTGTATGGCACTAAAAAATATAAAAGAAAAATATCCAAATATTAAGGCTTCTGTTATTGATACAGGATCTGCTTCAGTTGGCTTTGGATTATTTACTTATCTTATGGCTAAGGCAAATAAAAAAGGTAAAACTTTTGATGAACTATTAGAATTTGCAGATTTTTTACAAGAAAATATAAGCCATATATTTACAGTTTTTGATTTAAAATACCTCTACCAAGGTGGTAGGATTATTAAAGTAGGAAAAAATATTACTAAATTGTTAAATATTATGCCTATTATCACCTTTTCTAATAAAAAATTAAAGATAGCAGAAATTGTTAGAGGTAAGAAAAAAACAATTAAATCTATGGTAAATACTATGGAAAGGGATATGAAAAGACCCTTTAAAGACGAAATAATAATGCCTGTTTACGGACAGGATATGGAAATCATAGGAAACTTTGAAGAACTTTTAAAAGAAGCAGGTGCTAATAAAATTATACCCCACCAAATGGGAACTGTAATAGCATCTCATGTAGGTCCTGACATAATTGGGGCAAGCTATTTAAAAGAAGAAATTCCTGAAAAATTTAAAGATATTTTATAAAATGGCCGCTTTTGCGGCTATTTTTCTACATAATAAAGGAGTAAATATGAAAAAATATATTATGGCATTTGATGCTGGAACTACAAGTGCAAGAACTATATTGTTTAATAAAGATGGAGAAATTGTTTCACAAGCTTCAAAAGAATTTACCCAATATTTTCCCCATCCAGGATGGGTGGAAGAAGATGCATCAGAAATATGGTCATCTCAAATAGGAACTGCTGTAGAAGCTATGTCAAAAATTTCTGCAACAGCCGATGAGATATCAGCTATAGGAATAGCTAACCAAAGAGAAACAACAATAGTTTGGGACAAAAATACAGGTGATGCCATATATAATGCAATTGTTTGGCAATGTAAGAGAACTGCTCCCTTGTGTGACAAATTAAAAAAAGATGAACTCACAGATATGATTAAGAAGAAAACTGGACTTGTAATTGACCCATATTTTTCAGCAACAAAAATCAAGTGGATTCTTGATAATGTTCCTTTGGCAAGAGAAAAAGCTCAAAAAGGTGAACTTTTATTTGGAACAGTAGATTCCTATTTAATTTATAAATTAACTGGTGGACTTTGCCATATTACTGATTATTCCAACGCCTCAAGAACCATGCTATTTAATATAAAAGACTTGAAATGGGACGATGAACTTCTAAAAATTTTTGACATACCAAAATCAATGCTTCCTCAAGTAAAAAATTCTAGCGAAATCTATGGAAAAAGCTCTTCTAAATTTTTAGGTGGAGAAATCCCTATAGCTGGAATTTTAGGAGATCAACAGGCATCACTTTTTGGTCAAGCTTGCTTTAACAAAGCTATGGCAAAGGCTACTTACGGAACTGGTGCTTTTATATTGATGAATACTGGAAATGAAATTGTAAATAGCAATAATGGACTTGTAACAACAATTGCTTGGTCCTATAAAGATAAAGTTACCTATGCTTTAGAAGGATCAATATTTGAATGTGGCTCTGCAATAAATTGGCTTAGAGATGATTTAAAAATTCTTGATGCTGCTGATGATTCAGAATATATGGCAACAAAGGTAAAAGACACCTGTGGATGTTTTGTTGTTCCTGCTTTTTCAGGCCTTGGAGCTCCTTATTGGAATCAATATGCAAGAGGAACAATAGTTGGTCTTACAAGGGCAGTAAGTAAATACCATATAGTAAGGGCAACATTAGAATCTTTAGCCTATCTTTCAAAAGATGTATTAAATGCCATGGAAGAAGATGCAGGATTTAAAATTGAAGAACTAAAAGTAGATGGTGGAGTTAGTAAAAATAATTTCATAATGCAATTTCTTTCAGATATGACTGGTATCTCAGTTTTAAGACCAAAAATTGTTGAACTGACAGCCTTAGGAGCAGCCTATATGGCAGGACTTGGCACAGGTTTTTGGAAAGATTTAGAAGATGCAAAAAATATTTTAAAAATAGATATTAGTTTTAAATCTAATTTTGATGAAAAAAAGCGAGAAGAAAAAATAAAAGCTTGGCACAAGGCTGTAAAAACTTCACTATATTATAAGGAATAATAATGGCTATTACTTATAAATTTGGGTAATAATGAAAAAGGAGTGTGATTAAATGTATGATATCATAATTCTTGGAGCGGGACCTGCCGGCTTGAGTGCAGGTATTTATGGAGCCAGAAGTAAGAAAAAAGTATTAATAATAGAAAAAGCAATTGATGGCGGTCAAATGGCTGAAACCATTTCTATAGAAAATTATCCTGGAATAGATAAAATTTCAGGAGCAGAATTAGGTCAAAAAATGGCAGAGCAAGCAAAATCTTTTGGAGCTGAAATTGTTTCAGACCAAGTTGAATCAATAGATATAAATGGAGATATTAAAAAAATCCAAGGAAAACTTGGAACTTATGAAGCTAAATCTTTAATAATTGCACAAGGTTCAATTCCTAGACCTCTTGGTGCCAAAGGTGAAGAAAAATTTAAGGGCAAAGGAATTTCTTTTTGTGCCACTTGCGATGCAGCATTTTATGAAGATTTGGATGTTTATGTAGTTGGTGGTGGAGATGCCGCTATTCAAGAAGCACTTTTTATAGCAAATTTTGCAAAAAAAGTTCACATAATTCACAGACGTGATAGGCTTCGTGCAGCTCAAGATATTCAAGAAAGAGCCTTTAACAATAAAAAAATAGACTTTATATGGGATACTTGTGTAGATGAAGTAAAAGGCGATAAAATTGCAAATGAACTTGTAATAAGAAATTTAAAAACAGGGGAAGTTAAAAGCATAAAATCTGATGAACCCTTTGGCATATTTGTGTTTATAGGATACCTGCCAAATACCGATTTATATAAAGATATAATTGATTTAGACGATAAGGGCTATATAATTACAGATGATGAAATGAGAACAAAAATAGATGGAGTATTTGCTGCAGGAGACATTCGTAAAAAAACAATAAGACAAGTTGTAACAGCAGCTGGAGATGGTGCCATTGCTGCAATGAATGCTCAAAAATATGTAGATGAAAAAGAGGGCAATCTCTATGAAGGATTTAAAGAAAATAAATAAAATTTATTAATATAATATTTTCAAACTAAAATAAGTGTCAG